>JAPSIJ010000438.1 GCA_031178805.1 Cellulomonas sp.
GCGTTGAACGTGTAGCGGGCGGCGCCGTCCTTGGAGTAGGAGTGCACCTCGGACCGCGGCGCGTTCACCGGCAGCTGCTGGTGGTTCGTGCCGACGCGGTACCGGTGCGCGTCCGCGTAGGAGAAGATCCGCGCGAGCAGCATCTTGTCCGGGCTGGTCGCGATGCCCGGGACGAAGTTGCTCGGCGCGAAGGTCGCCTGCTCGATCTGCGCGAAGTAGTTCTCCGGGTTGCGGTTGAGCTCCATCACGCCGACCTCGATCAGCGGGTAGTCCGCGTGCGGCCACACCTTGGTCAGGTCGAACGGGTTGAACCGGTAGGTCTTCGCGTCCTCGTACGGCATGACCTGGACCGACAGCGTCCAGCGCGGGAAGTCGCCGTCCGCGATGTGCTCGAACAGGTCCCGGATGTGGTGGTCGGCGTCCGAGCCCGCGAGCTGGGCGGCCTCGTCGGCGGTGAGGTTGTCGATGCCCTGCTGGGTGGTGAAGTGGTACTTGACCCAGAACCGCTCGCCGGCCGCGTTGATCCACTGGTAGGTGTGCGAGCCGAAGCCGTCCATCGTCCGCCACGAGCGCGGCAGGCCGCGGTCGCCCATCAGCCACGTGACCTGGTGCGCCGACTCGGGGGACAGCGTCCAGAAGTCCCACTGCATGTCGTTGTCGCGCAGGTTCGAGCCGGGCAGGCGCTTCTGCGAGCGGATGAAGTCGGGGAACTTGATGCCGTCGCGCAGGAAGAACACCGGGGTGTTGTTGCCGACGAGGTCGTAGTTGCCCTCGGACGTGTAGAACTTCAGCGCGAAGCCGCGGGGGTCGCGCCAGGTGTCGGGGGAGCCGTGCTCGCCGGCGACCGAGGAGAACCGCGCGAGCATCTCGGTGGTGACGCCCGGCTGGAACAGCGCGGCGCGGGTGTAGCGGCTGACGTCGCCGGTCGTGGTGAACGTGCCGAAGGCGCCGCCGCCCTTGGCGTGCACGACGCGCTCGGGGACGCGCTCGCGGTTGAACTGGGCCAGCTTCTCGACCAGGTAGTGGTCGTGCAGGACGATCGGGCCGTCGGCGCCCACGGACATCGAGTGCGCGTCGGAGGCGACGGGGGCGCCGGAGTTGGTGGTGGTCGGCTGGACCTGGGTCACAGGAGGGGTGTCCTTCCGTTCGGCGGCGCGCCGGGTCGAGGGCGCGCCGGGGACCGGGCGGGCGGGGTCGCCCGGCCGGTGGTCGGTGGTGCTCGTGGCGCGGGCGGCTCCGCGCCGGGGTGGGTGGGGGGTCAGCCCGCGGCGGCCCGGCAGTCGGGGCACACGCCCCAGAACGTGACCTCGGCGGTCTCGATCGCGAAGCCGGACGTGGAGCTGGGGGTCAGGCACGGGGCCTCGCCCACGGCGCAGTCCACGTCCCCGACGGCGCCGCACTGCCGGCACACCACGTGGTGGTGGTTGTCGCCGACGCGCCGCTCGTAGCGCGCCGGGTGACCGGCCGGCTCGATGCGGCGCAGGATCCCCGCGTCCGTCAGGGCGTGCAGGACGTCGTAGACGGCCTGCACCGAGACGGTGGGCAGGGCGGCGCGGGCGCGGCGGAGCACCGCGTCCGCGTCGGCGTGCGGCAGGTCCTCGACGGCCTCGAGGACGGCCAGCCGCGGTGCGGTGACCCGCAGGCCCCGGAGGCGGAGGATCTCCGCCGGGGAAGCGGGTGCGTGCTGGTCGACGGGCATGGCGTCACCTTGGCATGTTTTCTGGAACTGTTCAAGGAGGGATCTGACGGCGTGTCACGTCGGTCGGGGCCCGCCCGGTCGCGCTGGGACTCTGGTAGAGTTCTCTGCGACTGGCCTGGGCTGTGCCGTGTCCGCGAGGACGTGACGGGCCCAGGTGCACAAGTGGAGTCGATCCCACCTGAGTCCCGCCCGCCGGTCCGCCGGCGACAGGGTCCAGGTCCCGGTCCAGGCCGAGCGCCCCTCGCGGGGGCCCGGCCCGTACGGTGCACCGCCCGAGCGGTGCGTCGTGGATCTCTCGGCCCCCACCTGTGCCCAGGTTCGGGGGCCGTCCTCGTTCCTGGAGTCCGAACTTCGACTTCGAGGAGCACCACATCAGCGAGCCCCGCATCAACGATCGGATCCGCGTCGCCGAGGTCCGCCTGGTCGGCCCGAACGGCGAGCAGGTCGGCATCGTCCGCGTGGAGGACGCGCTGCGCCTGGCCCAGGACGCCGACCTCGACCTGGTCGAGGTGGCCCCGGACGCCCGTCCGCCCGTCTGCAAGATCATGGACTACGGCAAGTTCAAGTACGAAGCAGACATGAAGGCCCGCGAGGCCCGGCGCAACCAGAGCAACACGGTTCTCAAGGAGATCCGGTTCCGGCTCAAGATCGACCCGCACGACTACGGCACCAAGAAGGGCCACGTCGAGCGGTTCCTCGCGGCCGGCGACAAGGTCAAGGTCATGATCATGTTCCGCGGCCGCGAGCAGTCGCGCCCGGAGATGGGCGTGCGCCTGCTGCAGCGCCTGGCGGCCGACGTGTCCGAGCTCGGCTTCATCGAGAGCATGCCGAAGCAGGACGGCCGCAACATGATCATGGTGCTCGGCCCGACCAAGAAGAAGGCCGAGCAGAAGAACGAGCAGCGCAAGGCCCGCGCCCAGCGCGAGCCGCTGCCGGAGGCCCCGGAGGACGACGCGCAGGAGCAGGCACCCGCCGCCCCCGCGC
>JAPSIJ010000439.1 GCA_031178805.1 Cellulomonas sp.
CGCCTGCGCGGGCGCCGCGGCCTCGGCGAGGTGCCGCAGGTGCTCGGGGACCTCCCGGCCGCTGGCCACCATCGACCGCGCCCACAGCCGACCCGCCCGGTACGACGACCGGACGAGCGGGCCGGCGAGCACGCCGAGGAACCCCAGCTCCTCCGCTTCCGCGGCGATCTCGGCGAACTCCTGCGGCGGCACCCAGCGCGCGACCGGCAGGTGCCGCGGCGAGGGCCGCAGGTACTGCGTCACGGTGATGATGTCGGTGCCCGCGGCGCGCAGGTCGCGCAGCGCCTCGCTGACCTCGCGCCGCCCCTCGCCCATGCCGAGGATGAGGTTGGACTTGGTGATCATCCCCGCGGCGCGGCCCTGGGCGAGCACGTCGAGGGACCGCTCGTACCGGAACGCCGGCCGGATGCGCCGGAAGATGCGCGGCACGGTCTCGACGTTGTGCGCGAACACCTCCGGGGCGGCGTCGAACACCTGCGCGAGATGCTCGGCGCGGCCGGTGAAGTCGGGGACCAGGATCTCGACGCCGGTGCCCGGGGCCTGCCGGTGGATCTCCCGGATCGTCTCGGCGTACAGCCAGGCGCCCTCGTCGGGCAGGTCGTCCCGGGCCACGCCGGTGACGGTGGCGTACCGCAGGCCCATCGTGGCGACCGACTCCGCGACCCGCCGGGGTTCGTCGACGTCGTAGTCGGCGGGCTTCCCCGTGTCGATCTGGCAGAAGTCGCACCGCCGGGTGCACTGCGCGCCGCCGATGAGGAAGGTGGCCTCGCGGTCCTCCCAGCACTCGAAGATGTTCGGGCAGCCGGCCTCCTGGCAGACGGTGTGCAGCCCCTCGCCGCGGACCAGCTCCTGCAGCTGCCGGTACTCGGGCCCCATCCGGGCGCGCGTCTTGATCCACTCCGGCTTGCGCTCGATCGGGGTGGCCATGTTGCGCACCTCGAGCCGGAGCAGGCGCCGGTCCCCCGGCTGGGCGGTCACGCCGCCACCGCCGACGGCACCTCGGCGACGGCGGGCAGCACGGCCGCGAGCGCCGCGACGACGTCCGGCACCACGTCGCGCACGGCGACGGGCCGGCCGGTCTCGCGGGCGAGGGTGGTGACGCCGGCGTCGGCGATCCCGCACGGCACGATGTGCGCGTACGGCGCCAGCGAGTGGTCGACGTTGAGCGCGAAGCCGTGCATCGTCACGCCCTGCGCGACCCGCACGCCGATCGCGGCGACCTTGGCGGCCGGCCCGTCGGTGCGCTCCACCCAGACGCCGGACCGCCCCTCGACCCGCGTCCCGGTGACGCCGTGCGCGGCGACCGCGCGGATCAGCGCCTCCTCCAGCGCGCGGACGTAGGCGACGACGTCGACCGGCTCGCGCAGCCGCAGCACCGGGTACCCGACGAGCTGCCCGGGCCCGTGCCAGGTGACGCGGCCGCCGCGGTCGACGTCCACGACCGGGGTGCCGGTGGCGGCCGGGTCCGGCCGCTCGTCGCGGCGGGCGCGGCGCCCGGCCGTGTACACCGGCGCCAGCCGGCAGAGCAGCAGCGCACCGGGGGCACCCGCGGACACGTCGCGGTGCAGCGCCCGCTGCCGCGCCCACGCCTCCGCGTGGTCGACCGGTGGTCCGTCGAACCCGAGCTCCGTCGTCGGCATCACCCGGCGACCGTAGCATTGTTGGACTCAGTCCAACAACAACTCCCGACGGACGGACGAGGGCCCCGTCGGCGTGCTGCCGACGGGGCCCTCGTGCGCTCGTGGCGCCGGTGCCGTCAGGGGCGGTCGGCGGGAGATCCCGGGGAGGCGGGCGGAGCGCTGGTGCCGGCGGCGAAGTCCGCCCCGGTCGCGCCCGTCCCCGCGTCGTCGCCCGAGCCCTTGCCGACGGCGCTCTTCACCGCGCCCACGGCCTTGTCCTTCAGCACGGTGCCCTGGTCCTTGGCGAACCCGGCGGCCTTCGACTCGAGGTCGTCGACCGTCGACTGCACGCGCGGGTCGTGCCAGGCGTCCGACGCCCAGCCCTTGATCTTCTCGAACTGCGCGCGGCCCGCGCGGGTCCCGAGCACGTAGCCCACGCCCGCGCCGAGGACGAATGCCAGCTTGCCCTTCATGCCTGACCTCCGGTGATCGGTGTCCTGGTGGTCCGGTGAGCCTAGGCGCGCAGGTCGCGGCGCGCCCGACGAACGCCCGGGGCGCACTCGGCGAGCGCAGGGCCGCGACCAGGGCCACAGTGTGCCGGGAGGAGGTGGCGCGATGGCGCAGAGCACGCAGGCGCGGGACCAGCAGCCGGAGCTCCGGCGGACGATCGGCCGGCGGGTGCTGCTGCTGTTCGTCGTCGGCGACATCCTGGGGGCGGGGATCTACGCGCTCACCGGGACGGTCGCCGCCGAGGTGGGTGGCGCCATCTGGCTGCCGTTCCTGCTGGCGTTCGTGCTCGCGGCGCTGACGGCGACGGCCTACGCCGAGCTGGTCGCGCGCTACCCGCAGGCCGCCGGCGCCGCGCTCTACGCGAACCGGGCCTTCCGCCGGCCGTTCCTCACGTTCCTGGTGGCGTTCGCCGTGATGATGTCCGGCATCACCAGCGCGTCCGCGGCGGCGCGGGCCTTCGGCGGGGACTACCTCGCGGAGCTGCTGCCGTTCGGCGTGCCGACGCTCGTGGCCGCCTGGCT
>JAPSIJ010000440.1 GCA_031178805.1 Cellulomonas sp.
CGTACCAGGGCGACACCCGCCTGTACCTGAACGACCAGCTGCAGTTCTCGTCCGTGGACGAGGCCCGGTACCACGAGACCCTCGCGCACACGGCGCTCACGTCGGTCGCCGCACCGACGGCGGTGGCGGTGCTCGGCGGCGGCGACGGGCTGCTCGCGCGCGAGGTGCTGCGCTACCCGACCGTGCGCGAGGTCGTCGTCGTGGACCTCGACCCGGCGGTCACCGACCTGGGCCGGCACGACCGGCTCGTCAGCGCCCTCAACGAGCACGCGCTGGACGACCCGCGCGTCGAGGTGGTCAACGCCGACGCGTTCGCGTGGCTGCGCGAGACCGGCCGGACGTTCGACGCGGTGCTCGTCGACCTCGTCGACCCGTCGAACGAGCGGATCGCGAAGCTCTACTCGTCGCCGTTCTACGGGATGGTCGCCGCGCACCTGCGGCCCGGCGGCGTGATGAGCACGCAGGCGACGTCGACGTACTTCACGCCGAACGCGTTCTGGCAGGTGGTGGCGACGATGCGCGACGGCGCACCGGGGCGCACGGTGCTGCCGCTGGGTGTCAACGTGCCGTCGTTCGGCGAGTGGGGCTTCGCGCTGTCGCTGCCGGGCGACGGCTCACAGGCCTTCGCCGCGACACCGCTGCCGGACGGCCTGCGCTTCCACGACGCGACGTCCCTGGCCGCCACGACGCGCCTGCCGGCGGACGTGCCGGAACGCGCCGTGCCGCCGTCGACCCTGCTCTCCCCGACGATCCACCGGACCTACCAGCAGGACATGGGGCGCTGGCGGTACTGACCGGCCCACCCGCCGGTCGCCGCGCGGGCAGCGCCGGACGGCAATAGCGTCGGCACGTCCGGCGCCCGCCGGCACCCGCACCAGGAGGACAGCCGATGGGTCTCTTCGGCCGGCGCACCCCGCCCCCCGCCCGCCCGAGCACCGAGGTCACGCGCGTCGTGGCGCCCGCCGCCGCGCCGACCCGTGCCTCGGACGAGCACGTCCCCGAGGAGCGCCGGTCGCCCGGCCTGTGGTCCGACGGCTTCGGCCGCGTCGGCACCCGCGCGCTGCAGGTGCTCGCCGTCGTCGCGGTCCTCGCGGTGTTCGGCTTCGTCGTGACGCGGCTGACGCTCGTCGTCATCCCGGTGCTCATCGCGCTCGTGCTCGCGGCGGCGATCTCGCCGCTCGTCTCGTTCCTGCGGCGCCGCGGGCTGCCCTCGCTGCTGGCGACGTGGATCGCGCTGCTCGCCCTGATCGCGCTGCTGTCGGCGATCCTGTGGCTCGTCGCGCGGGCCGTGGCGAACCAGTGGGACGAGCTGCGCGACCAGGCGCTCGAGGGCTTCGACTCCCTGCAGACCTACGTCCAGGACCTGCCGTTCGAGATCACCGACGAGCAGATCGCGTCCGTGCGGGAGTCCGCCGCGGGCCTGCTGCAGTCCGACGCCGTCGGCTCGGGTGCGGTCGCGGGCGTCTCGCAGACCGCCGACTTCGTCGCCGGCTTCTTCATCATGATCGTCGTGCTGTTCTTCTTCCTGAAGGACGGCCCGAAGATGTGGGAGTTCCTGCTGCGCCCGTTCGAGGGCCACCGCTACGAGCGCGGCCGCCGCGTCGGCGACGCGACGATCCGCACGCTCGGCGGCTACATCCGCGGCACGGCTGTCGTGGCCCTCGTCGACGCGGTCTTCATCGGCATCGGCCTCGCGATCGTGGGCGTGCCGCTGGTCATCCCGCTGTCGGTGCTCGTCTTCCTGCTGGCGTTCATCCCGCTGGTCGGCGCGACGCTCGCCGGCATCCTCGCCGCTCTGGTCACGCTCGTGGCGGTCGGCCCGGTCGAGGCGCTGATCGTCCTCGGCATCGTCATCGTCGTGAACCAGGTCGAGGGCGACTTCCTCCAGCCGATCGTCATGGGCCGCGCGCTGCGCCTGCACCCGCTGGTCATCCTGTTCGCACTGACCGCGGGCACCGTGCTCGTCGGCATCACCGGCGCGGTGCTCGCCGTGCCGATCGCCGCCGCGATCTGGCGCTCGATCCAGGTGTGGGACGGGCCCGAGCTGGCGGCGCGGTGGGCGCGCAAGAAGCGCCCCGAGACGGTCTGACCGCCCGGCACGGCGGACGGCCCGTGCGGCCGGCCCGGCGGGATCCCCCCGGGCCGGCCCGTCGGCGCGGTCACGTGGCGGCCCGGCCGGCGCGCCACGCCCAGGACACCAGCTGCCACTGCAGCGGCAGCCGTACCACGGTGACGACGGCCCGGGCCACGCGCGCCGGGGTGCGGCGCCGTCGTGCCGACCGGACGGCGTCCACGGCCATCTGCACGTTCGCCGGGTAGACGCCCACGAGCAGCGCCGCCGCCGCGGGGCCCGCCACGCGCCGCGTGCGCGGGTGCAGCATGCCGGCGGCGCAGACCAGCTCCGCGACGCCGGACCCTACGACCAGCGCGCGGTGCGCCGGCAGCGCGCGCGGCACGATCCCCTCGAACACCTGCGGCCGGACCAGGTGCACGGTGCCGGACACGAGGAACGCGGCGACGAGGCCGCGCGCGCCACGGCCGAGCGGTGCGGGGGCGAGGGGTGCGGGGGCGAGCAGTGCGGCGGCGGGAGTCGGGGTCACCGACCGATCGTCCGCCACGGCGCACCCGGGCGCCGGTCGGCGTGGCCAGA
>JAPSIJ010000441.1 GCA_031178805.1 Cellulomonas sp.
AGGATCGAGCGGACCAGGCGCGGCATCGGCACCTCGTAGACCTGCCGCTCGGGCGCGGCGGCGAACGCGGCCGCCGCCGGGGCGCCCGCGGGGGCCACCGGCACGTCGCGCGGGCCGTCGAGGGGCGTCCCGCCGGACGCGGTCGCCGCGGGCGGCGCGCCCGCGGCGTCGGCAGCCGCCGGCGCCGGGGCACCGGCCGCGGCCGGCTCGAGCCGCAGGCCGGCCGACAGCGCGAGGATCTGCGCGCGCAGCTGCTCGGCGTCGGGCTCGCGCAGGAACGCGAGCTGCACCGCCGAGCCGGTGCCGCCCGCGACCTCGAGGTTGAGCTGCGCCAGGCCCAGCAGGCGCGCGAGCAGCGGCTGGACGACGTCGACGGCCTGCAGCCGGTCGAGCCGCGCCTGACGCTGCTGGCGGAACAGCAGGCCGGTGCGCAGGTGCACCGCCTCGTCCGTCACCGCGAACCGCGTGACGCGCCAGGCCAGCGCGGAGTACACGAAGCCGATCAGCGCGACGAGCACGAGCGCGCCCAGCACCACCAGCCACGCGCGGCCGCCGAGCCACTCGCCGAGGTCGCGCAGGTTCTCCGCCGCCTGGTAGCCGACGGCCGCGAGGAACGCGACGAACACCTTCCACCCGCGCAGCGCGGGCGTGACCGGGTGCATGCGCCGCCAGTCGTACGCGTCCTCGGGCGCCTCCTCGGGGACGGGTCGCAGGTCCGTGCTCACAGCCCCGCCAGCCGGGCCTCGCCGCGCGACGCCAGCCGGTCGCGCAGGCGGGCCGCCTCCTGCGGCGGCAGGCCGGGGATCGTCGCGTCGGTGCCGGGCGCGGCGGTGTGCAGCTGGACCGTCGCGATGCCGAAGCGGCGCTGCACCGGGCCGGCGCTCACGTCGACGTACTGCATGCGCCCGTAGGGCACGACGACGAGCTCGCGGAAGAGGATGCCGCGGCGGATGAGCAGGTCGTCGGCGCGCTCGGCGTACCCCAGCGCGCGCACCTGACGCCGCACGAGCAGCGCGGGCCACAGCACGAGGACGCCGACGACGGTCGGGAACACCCACACCCAGCCGACGCCGATCAGCGCCGCGACGACGGCGAGCACGACCACGAGGCCGCCGCCCCACAGGCCGAGCATGAGCAGGCGCACGGTGGCCAGGCGCGTCGACACCGGCGTCCACGTCACGTCCGCGGGGTCGAACGGTCCGGCGGCGGGCGCCGCGGGCGCGGGGGCGTGCCCCGGGGTGTCGGTGGTCATGGCCACCATCCTGGCACCGGCCGCCCACGTGCGGCTCCGCCCCGGGGCGGGTGGCCCCTGGTCCTCGCGGCCGATCGGGTCAGCCCGCGGTCGGGTCCGCGTCCGGCTCGGGCCGGCGCTCGGCCTCGCCGTCCGCGGGCGGGACCTGGCAGAAGTGCTCCACGAGGAGGCCGACCGCGGCGAGCACGGCGGCACCGAGCGCCGCCACCGCGGCCGCGCCCGCGCGCGACGGGTTGCCCGGCACGTCCGCGTCGGTCAGCAGCGACAGCGCCTGCCCGCCGTACCAGCCGACCAGCAGCGCGCCGGTGTAGCACGACGCCTTCGCCAGCACCGCGGTCCGCGCCGCGCGCAGCGGGCTCAGCGACGGCCGCCGGCCCTGCTGGTACTGGCGCACCGCCCACCCGAGCGCGAGCACCACCGCGGCGATCACGAGCTCGACCGCGACGACGAGCCACGGCACCTCGGGCGGGGTCGACGCCCCGCGCCCCACCGTCATCCGCATGAGCCACCACGTCACCGCGGTGACGAGCCCCGCGAGGGCGAGCAGCGTGCGCAGGCGGGTGGCGGTCACGGCCGGTGCGCGTCCCCGCGCGGGTCACCGGCCCACGGGCCGGGTGCGGGCGGGGGCGGGACGGCCGGTGCCGTGCCGGTCACCGGCAGGAACGGTCGCGGCCCCTCGGGCGACGCCGCCGGGTCGACCGACCCGACGCGGTCGAACGGTCCCGACGTCGCCGCCTGCGGGTGGGCGTCCCCGCCCTGGGGGGCGTGCCCGTGGGGCTGCACGGTCTCCCCCGCGTCGGGGCCGCCGGGCTCCGGGCTGGCCGCGGGCACGGGGGCCGTCAGCCAGTCCAGGGCCATCCACCGCACGCCGTCGCGGTCGGGCGCCGTCGCGGCGAGCTGCGCCACGGGGCCGCCCCCGAGCCCGGGCAGCACCGCCTCCGGGTCGACCTGCGCCCAGGGCTCCAGCACGAAGGCGCGCTGGTGCGCACGCGGGTGCGGCAGCTCGAGGTCGTCGGTGACGGCCAGCGTGGTGCCGTGCACGACGATGTCGATGTCCAGCGTGCGCGGGCCCCAGTGCTCGAGCCGCTCGCGGCCGTGCCGCTGCTCGATGCCGTGCACCGCGCGCAGGAGCTCGCGCGGCGCCAGCGTCGTGCGGGCCAGGACCACCGCGTTGAGGTAGTCGGGCTGCTCGGGCCCGCCGACGGACGCGGTCCGCGCGAGCGGCGACACCGCGACGACCTCCAGCCCCGGCACCGCGGCCAGGTCCGACACCGCCTGGCGCAGCGTCTCCTGCGCGGGCCCGAGGTTGGCGCCGAGCGCGAGCACCGTCTCGACCGGGGACGCGGGCGCGCGGTCCAGGTCGTCGGTCAGCACGTCGCCCTCGACCACGTC
>JAPSIJ010000442.1 GCA_031178805.1 Cellulomonas sp.
CGCTGCAGTCCGGCGCGGGTGCGGTGAACAGCCCGGCGCGGTCCGCGATCATCCCGCGGCTGCTCGAGCCCCGGCTGATGCCCGCGGCCAACGCCCTGCAGACCGTCGGCTGGAACGTGGCGCTCACCCTGGGCCCGCTGCTCGGCGCCGGCCTGGTGGCGACGCTCGACTACGGCGTCGTCTACACGCTGGACGCGCTGCTGTTCACCTTCGCCTTCACGGCCCTGCTGCGGCTGCCGCCGATCCCGCCCGAGCCGTCCGGCACCCGGCGGGCGCGCGCCGGCCTGGGGTCGGTGCTCGACGGCCTGCGCTACCTCGGCACCCGGCCCAACGTCCGGATGACCTTCGTGGTCGACCTGATCGCGATGATCACGTCGTCCCCGCGCGTGCTGTTCCCCGCCGTGGGGCTGGTCTACCTCGGCGGCGGCGAGACCACCGCCGGCGTGCTCACCGCGGCGGTCGCCGCGGGCGCGATGCTGGCGGGCCTGTTCTCCGGCGGGCTCGCGCGGGTGCGCTGGCAGGGCCGGATCATCGTGCTGGCGATCACCGCCTGGGGGCTCGCCGTCGCGGCCTTCGGGGCGGTGCTCGTCCTGGCCGGGCGGGGGCACCCGGAGCACGTGCTGTGGCTCGCGCTCGCCCTCGCCGTCGTCACGCTCGCCGCCGCGGGCGCCGCGGACGCGGTCAGCAGCGTCTTCCGGCAGACCATCCTGCAGACCGCCACGCCGGACGACATGCGCGGCCGGCTGCAGGGCGTGTTCGTCGTGGTGGTCGCCGGCGGCCCGCGCCTCGGCGAGCTGCTGCTCGGCGCGCTGTCCACGCACGTCGGCGAGGGCGGCGCGGCGGTGCTCGGCGGCCTGGCGTGCGTGCTGCTGCTCTGGCTCCTGGTCCGCGCGCAGCGGGGGTTCTGGCGGTACGACGCGCGGGACCCGCAGCCCTGATCGGCGCCCGGGCGGGCCGGTAGGCTGGTCGCCGCGCCCACGGCGCACCCGCCTCCTTAGCTCAGCTGGCCAGAGCAGCTGTCTTGTAAACAGCAGGTCGTCGGTTCGAATCCGACAGGGGGCTCTGCGGTGTGGTTGGAGAAGGTCCAACTTCGCAGTCGGAGCAAGTCCGGAGGCGCTTCATCACCTCCTGACCAGCGGTGACGTCCGCTCGCCCGTGCGCTCGCGCGTGGTGCGTCGACGGTGCACATGCTGAGTCCCCAACCTGGCTCGGGGTGTCAGCTCGGAGGCGAGGTCGACGCGGCGAGCGGGGACGCGGCCCGCATCGCGCGGGTGACCGAGCGCCCTAGGACCGTCCCACTTCCAAGGCGATGGGACGCCGGTCCATGCTGCCCGTACGGGGTCCGGGCTCTGCGTGGGCACCGTCCCAGAGGTCATGACCACGGGAGCGTCCCGCCGCGTCCACACGGCCACAGGGGGAGCGACGACCGGTCAGACCGCGATCGTTCGCCAGCGATGCCGCGCCCGACCGAACCACTAGACGAGCTGCGCGACGACCGGCGCGAGCGTGTCGGCGGAGCTCGAGCCGATGACGACGTAGGTGAAGCCGGTCTCGTCGCGCCGGCGCTGCAGCTCGTCCACCGCAGCGGATGGGTCGTCGGAGAGGTACGCGAGCGAGTCGGCAGCCCGGAGATCGGCCGGCACGGTGCCCGGGCCGCTCATGAACGGGGCGACGGTCTCGCCGACGACGGAGACGTGCAAGGCGAGCGCGATGTCCCGGACGTCACGGAACTCACGTGCGATCCTCTCGATCTCGTCGCGGCGGTCGGCGGGCAGCATGGCGATCGTGACGATGTCCGCGACCTCTGCGGCAAGAGCCCGCGCCCGGGGGCCGCGTACTGCCATGGCCACCGGTGTACGCACGTGGGGCCCGTCCAGCCTCCGCAGGTCCTCAACCGCCGCCCGGATGCGTTCGAGGCGCTCGCGGGTGCTGACCGGCGGCAGGCCGAGGTCGCGGACGAGGTCCTCTATGCCCGGCCGGCCTGTCCCGATCCCCAGGTCGAAGCGGCCCTCCGTGAGCTGCGTCAGCGAATGTGCCTCCCACGCGATCTCCCATGCGGGACGCACCGGAGACGCGTAGACCCAGGTGCCGACGCGGAGGTCGGTGATGCTCGCGGCGACCGCCAGCGTCGGCGCCGATGACGGCTGCCAGCCCGGGACGTCGGGCATGAGGATCGTGCCGTACCCCTGGTCCGCGATCCGCCGCACCTGCTCCCGCCACGCGCTCATGTCGGTCGTCACCGGTGCGACGACGCCGAACCGAAAGGGCCTGAGCGCTTCGGTCATCCCCACACCGTTTCTCCGGTAGCACCTTGCGTCGACATGTCGATCTCCCTGTCGTGCGGAGTGACTCCGCCTCTCACCCTCACATCGAACGAGGCTGGCGGTCACCTCGATCGACAGCACGCAGCATCGCACCCAGTCGTCGGCTCGCCTGGAGGTCGGACCTCCAGCCGGCAGCCCAGGACATCCCAGGTGACCTGGTGAGTCCGACCACTCTCTGCGTCGGTGCGGTGCAGCACACTGGCCGCATGCCCGACCACGCGATCGTCTTCCACGGCACCGGCGGCCACCCGGACAACGTCTGGTACCCCTGGCTCGCCGACCGGCTCGCCGCGCGCGGCTACACCGTGGAGCGCCCG
>JAPSIJ010000443.1 GCA_031178805.1 Cellulomonas sp.
CAGCGGCGCGTCCTGGGCGTAGGAGAAGCCGCGGTCGGCCTCGTCGAGCTGCAGCGAGGAGACGCCGAGGTCCATCAGGACGCCCTGCACGCCCGGCAGCCCCAGGCGCTCCAGCACCTCGGGGATCTCGTCGTACACCGCGTGCACGGGGACGAACCGGTCGCCGAACCGCGCCAGGCGCTCCGACGCGAGCCGCAGCGCCTGCGGGTCGCGGTCGACGCCGACCACCCGGACGTGCTCCAGCGCCTGCAGCACGCCCTCGGTGTGCCCGCCCATGCCGAGCGTCGCGTCCACCAGCACCGCGCCGGGCTCGGCGAGCGCCGGGCCGAGCAGGTCGAGGCACCGCTGCAGCAGCACCGGCGTGTGCCGCGATGCGGCGTCGCGCTCGGTCATGCGGGCCTCCTGGCTGCGGGCTCGTGGGTGCGGGTGCGTGCGGTGCGTGCTCGTGCGGTGCGGGCGGTGCGGGACGGGGGTGGTCGGGCGGCCCCTCCGCCGTCCGACCAGATCCCCCACCGGCCCTCTGGCGCCGGGGAAGTGGCGTCAGAGCTGCCGGGGGGAGGTCTCGCCGGGCGGTGGTGCTGGTCCGTCGGTCCCTGCCCGCGGTGGTGCTGCGGGGTCGTGCTGCTCGTCGTGCTGCGGGTGGTGCTCGGGGTGCTGCGGGTCAGAAGGCGCCGGGGAAGACCTCCTCGGCGGTCTCGGCGTACCCGGCCTCCTGCTCCGCCAGGTACGTCTCCCACGCCTGCAGGTCCCAGACCTCGACCCGGGTGCCGGCGCCGATCACGGCGACGTCCCGGTCGAGACCGGCGTAGGCGCGCAGCATCGGGGGGATCGAGATGCGCCCCTGCTTGTCCGGCGTCTCGTCGGAGGCGCCGGACAGGAACACGCGCAGGTAGTCCCGCGCCTGCTTGCTCGTCACCGGGGCCTGCCGCAGCTTGTCGTGCATCCGCGCGAACTCGTCGAGCGGCAGCAGGAACAGGCAGCGGTCCTGGCCCCGGGTCATGACCAGGCCCTGGGCGAGCTGGGGGCGGAACTTGGCCGGGAGGATCAGCCGCCCCTTGTCGTCCAGCTTGGGGGTGTGCGTCCCGAGGAAGGGCACGGTGGCGCCGAGCCCGGCCAGAGCCTGCTCGAACCCCACGACGTCCACCTCCCCCGGACCGCGCGTCCCGGGCACCCTCCGGCACCCGATGGCTCCACGGTACTCCACTTCGCTCCACCGTCACGGATGGAATCGGTGGCGACCGGGTGAACCTGAGGTGTTCGCGCAGGTCAGCGCCGGTGGAGGACGGTGGAGGACGGCACGCGGCGCGCGCGCCGGGCGGTCGGCGCCGTCGGGCCCGCTCCCCCGGGTCCGGCGGTGCGCCCGCCGCGTCGTCGCAGGTCAGGGCGCTGCGCCCGCGGTCGAGGGTCGGCCGGCGGGCGCGCCGGGGAGGGCGGTGGCGGAGCCCGGCGGTCCCGGAGTGGGGCGATGTGGAGGACGCCGGAGGGCGCCCGGTGGACGGCAGGTGGGATCACCTCCCGCCACCCGCCGGCTCCGCTTAGGCTTCCTCCAGTCGACCGAGGGGGTCCCATGCCGCGAGCCGTGCCCGGCGCGTCCGAGATGGACGAGCTCATCACCGTGACGGACCGGATGCGCGACGCCATCGACCGCGTCGTCACCGGCCGCCCCGAGCTGGTCCGCACGACGGTCGCCGTCCTGCTCGCCGAGGGGCACCTGCTGCTGGAGGACGTGCCCGGCGTGGGCAAGACCACGCTGGCGAAGGCCCTCGCGCGCACCATCGACTGCACGGTCGGCCGCGTGCAGTTCACGCCCGACCTGCTGCCCAGCGACCTCACGGGCGTGACGATCTACCGGTCCGCCACCCAGGAGTTCGAGTTCCGGCCCGGACCGGTGTTCTCGAACATCGTGATCGGCGACGAGATCAACCGCGCCTCGCCGAAGACGCAGTCCGCCCTGCTCGAGTCGATGCAGGAGGCGCAGGTCACCGTCGACGGCACGACGTACCCGCTGCCCCGGCCGTTCCTCGTGGTCGCCACGCAGAACCCCGTCGAGATGGAGGGCACGTACCCGCTGCCCGAGGCGCAGCGCGACCGGTTCATGGCGCGGCTCACCGTCGGCTACCCGACCACCGAGTCCGAGCTCGACATGCTCGACCTGCAGGAGACCTCCGACCCGCTGGCCCGGCTGTCCCCCGTGACCGACGCCGCCCAGGTGGGCCGGCTGGTCGAGACGACGCGCAGCCTGTTCGCCTCCCCCGCGGTCAAGCAGTACGTCGTCGACCTCGTCCAGGCCACCCGCGTCGACCCCGCCCTGCGGCTCGGCGCGTCCCCGCGCGCCGCGATCCAGCTGCTGCGGGCCGCCAAGGGGCTCGCCGCCGTGCTGGGCCGGGACCACGTGCTGCCCGACGACGTGCAGCAGCTCGCCGAGCCCGTGCTCGCGCACCGCGTCATCCTCAGCGCGGAGTCCCGCCTGTCGGGGCGCAGCGGCCAGGACGTCGTCGCGGACCTCGTCGCGCGCACCCCGGTGCCCGCGCCGGCCCGCGCGGCGGTCCGCGACCGGACCGCCGCGGGCTGATGCGGCTGCGCCCGACCCGCCGGGGGGTGGGCCTCGTCGTGCTCGGGCTCGCCGTCGCGGGC
>JAPSIJ010000444.1 GCA_031178805.1 Cellulomonas sp.
GGGCCCGGCCGCGCCCGCCGGCCCGCCGCGGCGCACCGGCACGCTGCTGGCCCTCGCCCTGCTGGCGGTGGCCGCCGCGGCGCTGCGCCCCGGGGTCGCCCTGCTGGTGCTGGCGCCGCTGGTGCTGCTCGCCCGCACGGTCGGCTCGGTGGCGCAGGCCGTCGCCCGCCGCCGCGAGCGGGTCGGTCCCCGGCGCTCGGACACCCTCCGCGCCGTGGCGGCGAGCCCGTGGCACCTGGTGCGCGCGCTGGTGACCCTGCTGCCGTCGCTGCTGGTCGCCGCGAGCGTGGTCGTCATCGTGCTCGGCGTCGGCTGGTGGCTGGTGTCGTCCGGCGCGGTCGACGCCGGGCCGCTGCGCGCGGCGGACGGCAGCCCCACGGGTCCGGCCGCCGCGGTCCTGCTCGCGGCCGCCGCCACGGCGGGGCTGCTCGCGCTGTGGTGGGGGCCGCTCGCCCGCACCACGCGCACCGGGGCGCGGTGGCTGCTCGGCGGCGTCGCGCCGGGGCGGGGCGGCTCGACCGCGCTCGTGCTGGTCGCGGTGCTGGCCGCCGGCGTGCTCGCGGCGCTCGCGGCCACCGGCACCCCGGTGGACTGGGCGCCGCTGGGCGAGCCGTCGCTGCCCGCCGGGTCCTGAGCGCCCCGCGGGCGTCCGGCACGGAGGACCCAGGTCCGGCCCAGGTGCACGCCCTACCCTGGACGGCATGACCCGGGACGTGCGCGCGCGGCTGGCCCCGCGCCTCGCCGCGCTCGCGTCCGTCCTGGTGCTCGTCGTGGGGGTCGGCTCCGGCCTCGTCCGCACGCTGGTGCACCAGTGCGTGCACCTCGACGGCCCGCTCGCCCTGCTCGGCGTGCGGCTCACCCTGCTGCAGGACGCCGCGGACTGCCCCGCGGGCACGCTGGCCGTCACGCCCGCCGCCTCGCACGGCGCGGTGCTGGCGTTCGGCCTGGTGCTCCCGGTCGTCGCCGCGCACACCGCGCTCGGGGCCCTCGGCGCCGGGCTCGCCGCCGTCCTGCTGCGCGCCGCCGGCACCGTCCGGCGGGTGCTGCGGGCCGTGGTCCGGGCCCTGCCGCGCCCCGCCGCCGACCGGGCCGCCGCCCCCGCGCGGCTGCTGGCCGACCGCCCCCTCGCCCACGCGCTGCCGCCCCTGCTGGCGCGGGCGCTGCACCCGCACCGGGGCCCGCCGGTGGCGCTCGCCTGAGCAGCCACCGACCCCACGTCCCGGAGGAACCACCCATGTCCAGCAGCACCCCGCGCCCCGGCGGCGCCAAGCCGTCCAAGGCGGAGCGCCGCGACCAGGCCCGCGAGCAGGCCCGCCTCCTGCGCGAGCAGCAGGCGAAGCGCGACCGGCGGAACAAGGTCGTCGCCATCGGCGGCCTCGCGGCGGCCGTCGTCGCGCTCGTCGTCGTCGCCGCCATCATCATCGTGCCGTCGCTCGGCCCCGGCATCGCCTACACCGGCGACGACGCCGACGAGCTGGCCCTGGCCGACGTGGCCGCCCCGTCGACCGCCGAGAGCAACGGCGCCATCCCGCTCAGCGCGGACGGCGTCGGCGAGCCCGCGGCGGACGACGACGTCGTCGTGTCCGTCTACTTCGACTACATGTGCCCCTACTGCGGCATGTTCGAGGCCGCCAACGACGCCGAGCTCAACCAGCTCGTCGCCGACGGCGGCGTCACCGTCGAGTACCACGTCGTGTCCTTCCTCGACCGGCAGTCCTCCGGCGGCGAGTACTCGACCCGCGCGGGCAACGCCGCCGCGGTGGTCGCCGACCAGGCGCCGGAGCAGTTCCCGGCGTTCCACTCCGCGCTGTTCGAGAACCAGCCGGAGGAGGGCACCAAGGGCCTGGACGACGGCGAGATCGCCGACCTGGCGCTCGAGGCCGGCGTCCCGCAGGACGTCGTCGACCAGTTCACCGCCACGGCGCCGGACGCCGACTGGCGAACCTTCGCCCCGTGGCTGGTCGCGGCCACCAACCAGGCGGGCGACGACCTGCGGGCGGCCGGCCTGGAGGGCATCAGCACCCCGACCGTGCTGATCGACGGCCAGCGGTTCACCGGCGACATGTACACCGCCGGCCCGCTGACCGAGGCCGTGCAGGCCGCGCAGGGCTGACCCGGACGCGAGGCAGGGCACCGCGGGGGCGGACGTAGACTCCCGCGGTGCCCTCCCTGCTCGTGGACCTGACGCCGCTGCGCGTCAGCCCCGAGTTCCGCCGGCTGTGGTGGGGCCTGTCGGTCGCCAACCTCGGCGCCCAGCTCACCGTCGTCGCCGTGGGCCTGCAGGTCTACGAGCTCACCCGGTCCACCTTCGCGGTGGGCGTCGTCGGGCTGTGCGCGCTGGTGCCGCTGGTCGTGTTCGGCCTGTACGGCGGCGCGGTCGTGGACCACGCCGACCGGCGCACGGTCGCCCTCGTCGCCTCGGCGGTCAGCTGGGTCGCGACCCTTGGGCTCGCCGTGCAGGGCTGGTCGGAGAACACCCACGTCGGCGTGCTGTACGCGCTGGTCGCGCTGCAGTCCGGCGCGGGTGCGGTGAACAGCCCGGCGCGGTCCGCGATCATCCCGCGGCTGCTCGAGCCCCGGCTGATGCCCGCGGCCAACGCCCTGCAGACCGTCGGCTGGAACGTGGCGCTCAC
>JAPSIJ010000445.1 GCA_031178805.1 Cellulomonas sp.
CCGGGGTGTGCTCGACGCCCCACGGGCCGAACACCCGGGCGATCAGCCGGTACGTGCCGCCGTAGGCGTCGTTCGGCACGACCACGTGGTCCCCGGGGCGCAGCACCGCGCGCAGCAGGGTGTCCTCCGCGGCGAGCCCGGACGCGAACGCGAAGCCGGCGCCACCGCCCTCGGCGGACCGCAGGGCCTCCTCCAGCGCGGCGCGGGTCGGGTTGCCCGACCGGGAGTACTCGTAGCCGCCGCGCAGGCCGCCGACCCCGTCCTGCTTGTAGGTCGACACCTGGTAGATCGGCGTCACGACGGCACCCGTCGCGAGGTCCGGCTCCTGGCCCGCGTGGATCGCCCGGGTGGCGAAGCCCGCGCCCGACCAGTCCCCGTGCCCCTCCTGGTCCGTGTGCGTCGTGATGTCGCCCGAGGCGGCCAGGTCCGGGGTCTGCTGCTCGTCAGTCACGGACCCAGGCTAGGCGCTCCGGGCACCGGGAACACCCGGGGACGCGGCACGGTTGTGCCGTCGGACCCGAGGAAGGGAGTCACCATGAACTGGCTGTTCGGATCGGCCCTCAAGTCGACGATGGTCGAGCCGGAGCGCGCGCTGAAGGGCCGCGACGGCTACGCCTACCCCGTGCCCGCGACCCACACCGTGCTCGGGACCCCGCTGCAGGGGCCGTGGCCCGAGGGCACCCGGACGATCGTGCTGGGCATGGGCTGCTTCTGGGGCGCCGAGCGGATCTTCTGGCAGCTGCCGGGCGTCGTCAGCACGTCGGTCGGCTACCAGGGCGGCTACACGCCGTACCCGACGTACGAGGAGACCTGCACCGCCCTGACCGGCCACGCCGAGGTGGTCCAGGTCGCCTACGACCCGGCCGTGCTCTCCGACGCGGACGTCCTGCGGACGTTCTGGGAGTCGCACGACCCGACGCAGGGCTTCCGGCAGGGCAACGACCGCGGCACGCAGTACCGGTCGACGATCTACACCACGACCCCGGAGCAGGCGGCCGTCGCCGAGGAGACCCGCGCGGCCTACCAGCAGCGGCTGACCCAGGCGGGCTACGGCGAGATCACCACCGAGATCCGCACCGCCGCGGAGGCCGGGCCGTACTACTACGCCGAGGACTACCACCAGCAGTACCTCGACAAGAACCCGAACGGGTACTGCGGCATCGGCGGCACGGGCGTCTCCTGCCCCCGCCCGCTCGACGCCTGACCCCACCGCGCACGAGACACCGCGACGGCGCACTCCACGGAGTGCGCCGTCGTCGCGCCTCGTGCGCCCTCGCGCGGGCGACCGCACCCTGCGCTGGTGCGGACGGGGTTCGCGCGGGGGGCCGAGACACCGCGACGGCGCACTCGAGGGAGTGCGCCGTCGTCGCGGCGCTTGCGCCGTCGCGGAGGGTCAGGCGGTGGCGAAGGCCGTCAGGCCGAGGTGGACGGCGCGGTCGAACAGGCGCTCGCGCTCGTCGGCGGACAGCTCCGCCTGCTGGAACGTGAAGTCCGAGATCGACACCAGCGCCAGCGCCTTGGCCCGCTCGCGGTCGGCGACGGCGTACAGGCCGGCGGCCTCCATCTCCACGGCCAGGGTGCCGTGGTCGACCAGCGCCTGGGTGATCTGCGGGCGGTCGGCGTAGAACACGTCGGAGGTGAGCACCGGCCCGGCGTGCACCTGCGCGCCCTCGGTGCCCTGCCCGGCGGCGTACGCGGCGGCGGCGAGCCCGAAGTCCGGCACGTGCGCGTAGTGGATGCCGCCGCCGATCCGGTTCGCGCTGACCGCGGAGTCGGTGTGCGCGCCGGTGGCGACCACGACGTCGCCGAGCTGCAGGTGCCGCGCCATGGCGCCGGCGGTGCCGATCCGGATGATCCGCTGCACGCCGTAGAACCGGTACAGCTCGGTGGCGTAGATGGAGATGGACGGCACGCCCATGCCGGACGCCATCACGGAGACCGGCCGGCCCTGCCAGGTGCCGGTGTAGCCGAGCACGCCCCGGACCTCGGTGACCAGGCGGGCGTCGTCCAGCGTCTCGGCGATCCGGGTGGCCCGGCGGGGGTCGCCGGGCATCAGGACGTCGGGGGCGAAGTCGCCGGGCTGGGCGGAGATGTGCGGCGTGGGCATGGCGGGGCTCCTCGGGTCGGGGCGGGCAGCACGCCGCCGCCCGGCCCTCGGCGGGCCGGGCGGCGGTGCGGGGTGCGGGCGGCGGGGCCGCCCGGCGTCAGTGGGTGCCGACGATGTCGACGACGAACACCAGCGTGTCGCCGCCCTTGATGCCGGCCTGCGGCACGCCGCGGTCGCCGTAGCCCAGGTGCGGCGGGATCGACAGCAGCACGCGGGAGCCGACCGGCTGGCCGACCAGGCCCTCGTCCCAGCCGCCGATGACGGCGCCGACGCCGATCGGGAAGCTGATCGACGAGCCGCGGTCGTAGGAGTTGTCGAACACGTGGCCGTTCCAGCTCTGGCCGAGGTAGTGCACCTCGAGGTCGTCGCCGGCCTCGACGAGCGGGCCGTCGCCGGGCGACAGCACGAGGACCTCGAGCTCGGCCGGGGCGGCGCCCTCGGGGAACGTCAGGGTCGGCTTCTCACCGAACGATCCGGTGGCCTCGGGCAGCGTGGCGGGCATGACGTCTCCTTGGTCGTGGG
>JAPSIJ010000446.1 GCA_031178805.1 Cellulomonas sp.
TCACCACCCACGCGTGCTCGGGGAGCCGGGCGAACACGGACGCGTCGAGCACCTTCCGCGTCGACGGGGTCGCGGGCAGGATGCCGATGAGCACGTCGGTGCCGGGCAGCGCCTGCGCCACCTCGTCCGGCGTGATCACCGGGTAGCCGGCGCGCTCGCCCGGCCGGGACGCGACGCCGACCACCTGCGCGCCGAGCACGGTCAGCAGCGGCGCGAGCCGGGCGGCGATCGAGCCGAACCCCCAGATCAGCACCCGGGCGCCGGACAGCGTGCGGAACGCCCCGCCGTCGTGCGGCGCGCGGGGCAGGGCGCCGGGCTCGGGGTCCCACCGGTGCGCGTCCTGGGCCCGTACCAGCTCGGGCAGCCGGCGGGCGGCCGCCAGCACCAGGGCGAGGGTGTGCTCGGCGACAGGGCCGTCGTGCAGGCCGCGGCCCGAGGTCACCTGCACGTGCGGCGGGAAGCCGGCCGTCAGCACGCCGTCCGTCCCCGCGGCGAGCGCCTGCACCCAGCGCAGCCGCGGCATCCGGCGGGCGGCGTCGGCGAGCAGCGGCACCGGGTTGCCCCACGCGACCAGCGCCTCGGCGTCGAGCAGGTGCTCCGGGAGCGGCCGCTCCACGTCGTAGGTGGCGGTCCGGACCCCGTCGGGCAGCGTCGGCCGCAGGGGGATGGAGGACGGCAGGAGCACGGTGGTCATGGGCGCAGGTTCCCGCACCGGCGGGCGGTCCGCCAGGCGGGCCGGCGGGCGGGCCGGCGGGGCTCGCGCGCGGCGGGGCGCACGCGGGCCGGCCGGGCGCGAGAGTAGGTGCGGCGGTGCGCAACCACGGGCCCGCCGGTCGATACGATGCTCGCGTGTCCGCCACGAACAGCGCAGTCCAGCCGGCCCGGTCCGGGGAGATCTCGGTGATGATCGTCGACGACCACGAGGTCGTGCGCCGCGGCATCGCCGAGGTGGTCGAGCGCGCCGAGGGGATGAAGGTGGTCGCGGAGGCGGGGTCGGTCGCGGACGGCGTCCGGCGCGCCGGCCTCGTGCACCCGGACGTGCTGCTCGTCGACCTGCAGCTGCCGGACGGCACGGGCATCGACCTGATGACCCAGGTGCGCGAGTCGCTGCCCAGCGCGCGGGCGATCGTGCTGACGTCGTTCGACGACGACGACGCGCTGGCCGCCGCCCTCGAGGCCGGCGCCGCCGCCTACCTGCTGAAGAGCGTGCGGGGCGCCGAGATCACCGACGTGATCCGCGCGGTCGCGTCGGGGCGCACCCTGCTGGACGAGCGCACGGTCACCCGGCGGCGCGCGGGCCACGAGGACCCGACCGAGAACCTCACCCCGAGCGAGCTGCGGGTGCTGGACCTGATCGGCGACGGCTTGTCGAACCGCGAGATCGCCGAGCGGCTGGGCGTGGCGGAGAAGACCGTGAAGAACCACATCACCTCGCTGCTGGCCAAGATGGGCCTGCAGCGGCGGACGCAGGTGGCCGCGTGGGTGGCGGCCCGCCGGCACAGCGGCTGGCGCGCGGAGACCGGCCACAGCTGAGCCGCCCGCGCCCGGCGCGGGCCCGGCGGCGGCCCGCCGGCGGGGGAGCGCCGGTCAGCCGAGCGGGACCTCCCACGACAGCAGCGTGCCGGACCCGGCCGGGGACGCGCCCAGGCTGAAGGCGCCGCCGTGCTGCCGGGCCCGCGCGGCGAGGTTGCCCGTGCCCGAGCGGCGGTCCCGCACGGCGGGCAGCCCGGCGCCGTCGTCCTCGACCTCGACCAGCACGAAGCCGGTCGGCCCGATGCCGTGCACGGACACCCGCACGGACACCGAGGACGCGTGCGCGTGCCGGGCGGCGTTGGCCAGGCCCTCGCGGACCACCGCCACGACGTCGTCGCTCCGGTCGGGCCCGAGGCGCTCGTCGACCAGGTCGGCCACGATGTAGTCGCCGTCGGCGACGGGCTGGTCGTCCAGGCTGACGACGAGCGAGGGCGCGAAGCCCAGGCCGGTGCGGGCGAGCGACGCCTCGCGGCGCAGCCGCTCCACGATGCCCGTCGCGGCGTCCGGGTCCTTCAGGGCGTAGACGATCTGCCGGATCTGCCGCACCGAGGCGTCGACGTTGTCCAGCGCCTCCTCGACGATGCCGGTGAGCTCGGCCGGGTCGACGCCCCGCGCGGACCGGCGGCGCACCGTCTCCAGCTGCATGCCCGTCGCGAACAGCTGCTGGATGGCCAGGTCGTGCAGGTCGCGGGCGATCCGCTCCCGCTCGTCCAGCAGCGCGGCCATGTCCTGGGCGTGCCGGGCCTGCGCGAGCACGAACGCCAGGGCGGCCTGGGAGGCGAACGACTCCGCGGTGGTGAGGTCCTGCTGCTCGAACTCCTGCGTGCCGACCTTGCGCAGAAGGATCAGCACGCCCACCCCGCGCCCCGAGGTCTGCAGGGGCGCGAACAGGGCCGAGCCGAACGAGCGCATGGTGGGCACGGTGATCCGCCGGGAGCCCGCGAGCGAGCCGATCAGCAGGCCGGTGCCCTCCTGCATGACCTCCCACGTCGGCCCGCCGGGGGACAGCTGGGCGCCGATCAGCTCGGACGCCAGGTGCCCGTCCGCGAGCTCGATCAGCAGCTCGCCGCCCACGCCGGGGAGGGCGAGCGC
>JAPSIJ010000447.1 GCA_031178805.1 Cellulomonas sp.
ACGGTCGAGGTGCGGACGGAGGACCGGCGATGAACGAGCACGACCTGCACGCGGCGTTCGGGGACCTCGCACGACGCGGGACCGAGGAGCAGACGGAGCGGATGCGGCACGGCGACGGGCTGTCGGCGGAGCGGGTCACGGCGGTCGCGCACCGCACCCGCCGCCGCCGGGCCGCGCTCACGACGGCCGCCGGCCTCGTCGTGCTCGGCGGGACAGCGGTGGCGGGGACGGCCCTGGTGGACACCCCCGCACCGCCGCAGCCGGCGGCGCCGACGCCGTCGGTCACCGCCCCGGCGGTCACGCCGTCGCCGAGCCCGAGCCCGGAGCGGACGGACGTCCCGCTCGCCGCGGGTGACCCGTCGCTCGTGCTCGGCGCCTGCGGTTCCGTCCTCGGCGGACCGACCGACCTCCCGCTCGACGACCGGTGGACCGTCTCGTTCTCGGCCGACGCCGAGGTGCCGCTCGGCCACGGGCTGCCGGTCTCCACCCGGCTCGACGTGAACCTGCCGGGCGACTGGTCGCCGATCGGGATCGGCTACGGCGCCTACCCCGGCACCGGGCCCGAGTTCCTGGTCGTCCGGGACGGGGTCGTGGTGGGCACCACCGACCTGTACGGGGACGTGGTGGCGCCGCTGGACTGGTACACGGCCGCCGCCGCGGCGCACTCCGCGGCGTTCGTCGGCACCCTCCCGCTCACCTCCTGCACCGACGGGCGCCCGCTCCCCCCGGGCGCGTACGAGCTGGTGGGCACGATGCGCGTGCTGCCCCTCGGTGACGACGACGCCGTCGCCGAGGAGATCCGGGTGGACGGCGTGGAGGCGGTCGCCGAGCAGCGCGGGGACGAGTGGCGGCGCGTCCTGAGCGCACCGCAGCCGTTCTCGGTCGTCGACGACGGCACCCCGCTCCCGGAGCGGGCGGACGGCGCGATCGACGAGGCCGCGTTCGTCCCGGCACCGGTCTGCGGCCAGCCGTCCACGCCGTCCGCCGGGTCGATGATCACCCTGAGCGCGCAGCCACCGGCCTCGACCACAGTCGGGGCCGCACCCGACGTGCCGGCGACCGTGACGTTCGCGGGACCGGGCCGGCTGCGCACCACGCTGCAGGTCACCGCCGGCTTCTGGGCGGTGCAGGACGGCGTCGTCGTCGCCGGACCCCCGGCGTCGACGGACGTCGACCACGCCCGGGTGGACCTCGGGGCGGGCGTGTCGGTCCCCGTCCCCGGCCCGCTGGACCTGCGCGCCTGCGCCGGGGGCTACCCGGGCGACGAGCCCCTCGGTCCTGGGACGTACACCGTCGTGCCGGCGGTCGCCCTGAGCGGGATCCAGGTGCGCGGCGTCCCCGACGGGATCCGCGAGTTCTCGCCGCACGCGTTCCCCGCGGTGACGGGGGAGGCTTTCCCGCTCGTCGTCGAGTGACGACGGGGCCGGAGGTGCGCCGCAGGGGCGCGCACCTCCGGCCCGCCGCTCAGCCCGCCGGCGCCGCCTTGCGGGCCAGCATCCGCCGCTGGGCCTCCTGCACCAGCCGCTCCGGGTCCGCCGCTCCCGGCGCGGACACCACCGCGGCCAGCCGCACGACCGGCTCGTCAGGCGCCTGCGGCGCCACGGCCCGCGCGACGGCGTCGAGCACGGCGGCGACCTGCTCCTCCGCCCCGGCCGGAGCCGCCTCCGGAAGCAGCACGACCGCCAGGAACTCGTCGCTGCCCGTCCGCCCGACCAGGGCGCCCTCGGGCGTGCCCGCGACGAGCCGGCCCGCGAGCAGCCGCAGGAGGGCGTCCCCGGCCGCACCGCCGAACCGCGCGTTGACCGCCGCGAAGCCGGCGACGTCCGCCTGGACGAGCAGCAGCCGCCGCCCGCTGCCCGCGAGCAGCCGGGCCCACTCCCGCGCGGTGTGCAGGGCCAGCTCGCGGCCGGGCAACCCGGTGAGGGGGTCGTGCAGGGACCGCTCGGACAGGGCGGCCACCAGCGCCTGCACCAGGTCGGACGTGGCTACGGCTCCCCACGTGCCGGACCGGACCAGGACGTCGTCGTACCTCGTCTCGCCGGACCGCTCCATCGCACGGGTCGCGGACTCCACCACGCCGGTGCCCTCGTCGACCACGAGCGGCGTCCAGTCCGCGACCTCGCCGACCGGCCGCCGCGCGAGCACGGCGCGCCCGTAGCCCAGCCGGCCGGTCTGCGCGTCGGTGAACCGGGTGCGGGACACCATCCCGACGCGGCCGTCCGCGGGGTCGAGCACCGCGAGGCACGGCAGGTGGGGCGAGCGGAACAGCACCTCCACCTCGCTCATCGGCAGGTCGCGCTCGACCACCTCCACCGGGACGGCGATCTCGCCGACCGAGCGGTGCACGCCGCCGACGGCGCGCGAGGTCCTCACCAGCAGGTCGATGTCGTTCGGCACGCCCGTATGGTGGGGCCGCCGCCGGGCGCACGCGGACCGCGGTGCCCGATCCTGGGCCGACGTTCGGCGGGTGTTCACCGCGCCGTCGGCGGCGGGCACCCGTCCGGGGGACCCGTACAACCGAACGGCCTTCCCGGTCGTCCACCTCACGACAGGATCGGCGGAGCGGGAGGACGACGGTGGACCACGGAGACGCGGCGGTCGCGGCGCTCGCCCGCGAGCGGGG
>JAPSIJ010000448.1 GCA_031178805.1 Cellulomonas sp.
ACCGGCCCGGCCACGGGCTCGCCGCCGCGCCGCCCGGCCCGCAGGTCGGCCAGCGCGAGCAGCACCTCGTGCAGCGCGGCGGGGTGCCGGACGGGGGAGACGGGGTAGTCCAGCCAGTGCGCCCGGATCCCGGAGGAGGCGAGGAAGGCGGCGACCGGGGCGTCCTCGTCGGCGGAGCGGCCCTGGTAGCCGCCGCCGGCCAGGACCAGCACGGCGCCGCGGCCGGGGCCCGCCGCCGGGGGGCCGTCGTGCAGGGTCGCGCGGGGAGCGGGAGAGTGGGTGTCGGGTGCCGTCACGCGGACGACCCTAACGACGCGCCGCCCGCCGCGCGCATGAATCGATGTGCACTCGGGTGTATGGTCATGCACATGTCCTTCTCCGTCGCCGTCGCGGGCGCCTCCGGGTACGCCGGCGGCGAGACCCTGCGGCTCCTGCTCGGCCACCCCGAGGCCGAGATCGGCGCGCTCACCGCCCACACCAACGCCGGCACCCGGCTCGGCGCGCACCAGCCGCACCTGCGCGCGCTCGCGGACCGCGTCCTCGTGCCCACGTCGGTGGACGAGCTCGCGGGGCACGACGTGGTCGTGCTGGCGCTGCCGCACGGGGCGTCGGGGGAGATCGCCGCGGCGCTCGCGGACCGCGGCGACCCGGCCGTGGTCGTGGACCTCGGCGCGGACCACCGGCTCACCGACCCCGCCGCGTGGCGGGCCTTCTACGGCACCGAGCACGCCGGCACCTGGCCGTACGGCATGCCCGAGCTGCTGCACGCGGGGGAGACCGCGCCGGCGGCCCAGCGCGCCGCCCTCGCCGAGGCCCGCCGGATCGCCGTCCCCGGCTGCAACGTGACCGCCGTGACGCTGGCGCTGCAGCCGGGCGTCGCCGCGGGCGTCGTGGACCCGGCGGACGTCGTCGCGGTGCTGGCCGTCGGCTACTCCGGCGCCGGCCGCACCCTGAAGCCGCACCTGCTGGCCTCCGAGGCGCTCGGCTCGGCCCAGCCCTACGCCGTGGGCGGCAGCCACCGGCACGTCCCGGAGATCCGGCAGAACCTCGGCGTCGCCGGCGCGCCGGCCGTCGGGCTGTCGTTCACCCCGGTGCTGGTGCCGGTCTCCCGCGGCATCCTCGCCACCGTGACCGCGCCGCTGGTCCCGGGCGCCGACCCCGCGGCCGTGCGCGCCGCGTGGCAGGCCGCGTACGCCGCCGAGCCGTTCGTCGAGCTGCTGCCGGAGGGGGAGTGGCCCGCCACGGCCGCGACCACCGGCGCCAACACGGCGCTGGTGCAGGTCGCCGTGGACGAGGCCGCCGGCCGGGTGGTCGCGATCTGCGCGCTGGACAACCTCGTCAAGGGCACGGCGGGCGCCGCCGTGCAGTCGCTCAACCTCGCGCTCGGCCTGCCCGAGCACGCCGGCCTCACCACCCAGGGAGTCGCCCCGTGACCGCCGTCGAGACCGCGGGCGTCACCGCCCCGGCCGGGTTCCGCGCCGCCGGCGTCACCGCCGGCCTCAAGCCCTCCGGCCGCCCGGACGTCGCCCTCGTCGTCAACGACGGCCCGCTGCAGGTCGCCGCGGGGGTGTTCACCACCAACCGGGTCGTCGCCGCCCCGGTCGTCTGGTCCCGGCAGGCCGTGTCCGACGGCGTCGCGACCGCCGTGGTGCTGAACTCCGGCGGCGCCAACGCGTGCACCGGGCCCGAGGGCTTCGGCGACACCCACCGCACCGCCGAGCACGTCGCCGAGGTGCTCGGCACCTCCGCCGCGGACGTGCTCGTCTGCTCGACCGGCCTGATCGGCGAGCGGCTGCCGATGGACCTGCTGCTGGGCGGGGTCGACGCGGCCGCGGCCGCCCTGTCCCCGGCCGGCGGCCCGGACGCCGCCGCGGCCATCATGACCACCGACACCGTCGCCAAGACGGCCGCCGTCGTCGGCGACGGCTGGACGGTCGGGGGCATGGCCAAGGGCGCCGGCATGCTGGCCCCGGGCCTGGCCACGATGCTGGTCGTGCTCACCACCGACGCGGTCGTCACCGCCGAGCAGGCGGACGCGGCGCTGCGCGCGGCGACCCGGACCACGTTCGACCGGGTCGACTCGGACGGCTGCATGTCCACCAACGACACCGTGCTGCTGCTCGCCAGCGGCGCGAGCGGCGTCACCCCGGACCCGGCGGCGTTCGCGGCCGCGGTGGCCGCCGCGTCCGCCGACCTCGCGCGCCAGCTCGTCGGCGACGCCGAGGGCGCCTCGCACGACATCGCCGTCACCGTCACCGGCGCCACCACCGAGGAGGCCGCGGTCGCGGTCGCCCGCGCGGTCACCCGGTCGAACCTGTTCAAGGCCGCGGTGTTCGGCAACGACCCCAACTGGGGGCGGGTGCTCGCCGCGGTCGGCACGGTGCCGGAGGAGGTGGCGCCGTTCGACGCCGCCCGCCTCGACGTGGCCATCAACGGCGTCCAGGTGTGCCGCGCCGGCGGCGTCGGCGACCCCCGCGAGGGCGTGGACCTCGCCGCGGCCCGCGAGGTGCGCGTCGACGTCGACCTGCACGCCGGCGACGCCACCGCCACCGTCTGGACCAACGACCTGACCCACGACTACGTCCACGAGAACAGCGCGTACTCCACATGAGCCTCGACGC
>JAPSIJ010000449.1 GCA_031178805.1 Cellulomonas sp.
TGGTCTCGGCGGTGCTGTGGGTGCTCGGCGCCCTGGCCGGGGCACGCGTGCCGGCGGCCGCGCGCGGCGGGGTGCGGCGCACCGCCGCTGCGTGGGCGGTCCTCGCCCTGGTCCTGCTCGCCGCAGGCGTGCTGCCCCTCACGCGCTGAGGCGCGGGCAGGACCCGACCGCGGGGCCGGCCCCCCCCCCCGGGGGGCGGCGCGGGGGCCCCGGGGGGCCACCCCGGGGGGGGGGGGCGGGGGGCCCTGGTGGGCGCCCCCCCCCGGGGTGCGGCGCGGGCCGCCCCCCCCCGCGCGCCGGCCCATCCCTCCAGAGGGCCGGCGCGCGGTCCGCGGTCACACGGCGGCGTGCTGCCGCTCGTCCGGCACGGGGACCCGCACGGCGGCCGCTGCCGGCCGCACCGCGGGGGCGTCCTGCTGGTGGCGGGCCCCCCGGACCCGCTGCACCAGGTCGCCGAGGCCGACGACGACGATCACGGCCACGAGGCCGGCGACGACGATCCACACCTGCGACGACATCGCTGCTCCTGCTGCTCGGGCTCCCGTGCTGACGAGAACCATCCTGCCGGGAGCACCCCCGTCGGCGGATCGGCCGTGGGCCGTATCTTCGCGTACACCCTGAGACGTACCCCGGGGTCGTCCGGTCGTCCGTCCGGGCCCGCGCCTCCCCCCGGAGGAGGAGGTCAGACCCTGACCGCGCGCCGCTCCGCCACCGAGACGTTGTGCCGGAACACGTCGTCCGGGTCGTACCGGCGCTTGAGCTCGCGCACCCGGGTCAGCGTCGGGCCCGGGTAGGCGTCGGAGACGCGCTCCGGCCGCGGGTCGGTCTCGAACGACACGTACAGCCCGCGGAAGTGCCCGGCCATCGCGTCCCACAGCGCGTCCAGCCGGCGGCGGCTGCCGCCCATCGCCAGCAGGCTGAAGTGCGCGGACCGGTGCGCGTACGCGGTCGCGTCCTCCGGCACGTCGTGCACCGCTCCCCCGGCCGCGCGGATCTGGAAGAACGGCGTCGCGCCGCTGCGGACCAGCCGGGCGAGGTCGGCCGCGAGCGCCGGGGTCAGGTGCTCGGCCATCGCGGTGCGGGTCACCGGCTCGCCCTCGCCCGCGTGGTAGCCGGTCGGCGCGTGCACCACCGCGGGGTACGGCACCACCTGCACCCGCTGCTGCAGCAGGGGCGCGATGTCGGCGAACGGCTGCAGCCGCTCGACGATCGTGCCGGGGTCGTCGGAGTCGACCATGATCATCGCCTGCGCCGCCACGAGCCCGCCCCGCGGCGGCCCCATGATCAGGAAGGGCGTCGTGTCCCGGGGCGCCGCCTCCACCGTCGCGCCCCAGTCGACGAGGAACCGCTCGGTGTCGGTGGCGTCGAGCACCAGCTGCGCGAAGCCGACGTCGCCGACCTCGTCCACCACGAACTCGAACGAGGTGACGATGCCGAGGTTCGCCCCGGCACCGCGCACGCCCCAGAACAGGTCCGGGTGCTCGTCCGCGGACGCGCGCACCACGGACCCGTCCGCGAGCACCACCTCGGCCGCGACCAGGTGGTCCAGCGTCAGGCCGTGCTCGCGCGCGAGGAAGCCGATGCCGCCCGCCGTGGCCAGCCCGCCGACGCCCACGCCGCCGTAGTCCCCGGAGGTCAGCGCCCAGCCGTACGGGTGCAGCGCCTCGGCGACCTCGCCCCAGCGGGCGCCCGGGCCGATCCGCACCCGGCGCGCCGCGACGTCGAGCACCTCGATGCCGTTCAGCCGGCCGAGGTCGAGCACGATGCCGCCGTCGTTGGTCGACCGGCCGCTGATCCCGTGGCCGCCGCTGCGGATCGCCAGGTCGACGTCCTGCGCCCGCGCGTAGGCCAGGGCCTGCACCACCTGCGCGGTGTCCGCCGGCCGGAGCACCAGCCCCGGGCGACCCCCGCGCAGGTACGTGGACCGCACCGCGGCGTAGCCGGCGTCCCCGGGCTCGACCGCGGTGTCCGCGAGCGCCGCCGGGACCGCGGCGTAGTCGATGCCGGGGCGCCGGGCCGCGCGCACCGCGGCGCTGCGCACGGTCCCGACCGCCGTCCCGCGCTCGGCCCGCACGGCGGCGACCCGGTCGCGCACCGCCGGCGCGACCTCGGCGCCGAACCGGGTCAGGGCGGCGTCGTCCGCGCCGCGCAGCACGAGGGTGCCGACGCCGTGCTCGACCACCAGCTCGACCACCAGCTCGACCACCCGCTCGACCACCCGCTCGACGAGCCCGTCGGCGTCCGGCAGCGCGGCGGCGTCCAGCACCAGGCCGCGGCGGACCTCGCGGGGGTCGCGCCCGGCCGCGGTCACCGCGGCGTCCAGCGCCCGCTGCTCGTCGGCGGCGGTCGCCGTCCCGGTGAGCCACCAGCCGTCGGCGACCCGCGCGGCGAGGGCGCGGGCGTCGCCGGTGCCCTCGAGCCAGATCGCCGGGGTGTGCACCGGGGCCGGGCCGCGCGCGGTCGCCACGCGGTGGTGCCGGCCCTCCAGCACGAACGGGCCCGGCTCGGCCGCGGCCCACAGCCCGCGCAGCACCTCGACGCCCTCGGCCAGCGCAGAGAGAGCCTCGTCGGCGTCGCGGGTGCCGTCGGCCTCGTCGGCCGCGGGCCCGCCGGTCCCGG
>JAPSIJ010000051.1 GCA_031178805.1 Cellulomonas sp.
GGCGTCGATGTCATAGGGGTCGGCCCGGGGTCACGACCTCGCATCAGGTCAGCAACCAGAGCTCTCGTCAGATGAGCTCGGCCGAACGGCCGACCCTCCGCCCTCGGGTGGCGTCGTGGTCAGCGCCGTCCGCGTCGCCGCTGTCCCGGCATCACGCGCCCGGCTCGGGGAAGAGGACGCGCACGCTCATGCCACCCTCCGGCGGCGCGGACAGGGCCAGGGCTGCGCTGTGCACCTGCGCCACCCTGGCCACGAGGGCCAGCCCGAGCCCGCTGCCCGGCGGGGCGGGATCGCGCCCCCCGGGACCGCCGGCCGACGTCCGTCCCGAGCCTCGGACGAACGGCTCGGTGAGCGTCGCCAGCAGGTGCGGCGGGACCACGGGGCCCGTGTTGACCACCCGCAGCTCGGCCTGGCCGCCGTCGGTCTTGCCCGTCCTGACCTCGACGCGGCCCCCGGGGCCGGTGTTGTGCCGGATCCCGTTGAGCACCAAGTTGGTCACGAGCTGCCGGACCAGGGGCTCCGCGCCGTCGAGGTCGCCCTCGCCCAGGTCGGCGACGAGCGTGATCCCGGCCTGGTCGGCCATGCCCGTGAGGTGGCCGACGACGTCGGCGGTGAGCTCGGCCAGGTCGACAGGGACGAGGCACAGTGCGCGGCCCTGGTCCAGCGCCGCCAGGGCGAGCAGGGCCTCCACCGTCTCGATGCCGCGGTGGTTCGTCTGGTCGAGCCGGTGCAGCAGCTGCGCGACGTCGACGCCGGCGGGGTCGGCCAGCGCGACGTCGAGCATCGCCCGCTCGACCGCGTAGGGGGTCCGCAGCTCGTGGGACGCGTTGGCGGCGAACCGGCGCTGCTCCTCGAAGGAAGCCTGGAGCCGGTCGAGCATGGCGTCGAACGTGTCCGCGAGCTCACCGAACTCGTCCCGGGTGTCGCGCAGCCGCACGCGGTGCTCCAGGGACCCGGCCGCGACCTGCGTGGCGACACCGTGGATGGCGTGCAGCGGGCGGAGCATCCGGCCGGCCAGCAGCCAGCCCCCGACCAGCCCGAGCACCCCCAGCGCTCCGAGCACCGCCGCCAGTTTCGGCAGCAGGGCGTCCAGCAAATCCTCGCGGTCGGGCACGGGATGTCCCCCGGCGTCCTGGAGGTGCCCTTCGGGGACGAAGTGCAGCACGTACGCCAGCAGCGCGACGGCGCCCAGGCCCGCGACGAGGAGGAAGCCCGCGTAGCTGAGCGCCAACCGCAGCCGGGCGCTCACCGCGCGTCGTGACCCGCGGGACCGGGCGACGGGTCCCCCACCCGGTAGCCGGCGCCGGGCACCGTGTGGACCACCCACGGATCGCCCAGACGCTTGCGCAGAGAGGAGATGGTGATCCGGACGGCGTTGGTGAACGGGTCCGCGTTCTCGTCCCACGCCCGCTCCAGCAGCGACTCCGCGCTGACCACCCCGCCGCGGGCGGCGAGCAGCACCTCCAGCACCGCGAACTGCTTCCGGGTCAGCCCCACGTACCGGCCGTCGCGGTACACCTCCCGGCGGAAGGGGTCCAGGGACAGCCCGGCGAACTCCAGCACCGGGGGCGTCCCCTCGAGCGGGCGCCGGCCCAGCGCCCGCAGGCGCACCACGAGCTCCCGCATCGCGAAGGGCTTGGTGAGGTAGTCGTCGGCGCCAAGCTCGAAGCCCGCGACCTTCTCCTCCAGCCGGTCGGCGGCGGTCAGCATGAGGATCCGGCAGGGCGTGCCCGCCGCGACCATCTGCCGGGCGACCTCGTCGCCGGAGGTCCGCGGCAGGTCGCGGTCGAGCACGACGACGTCGTAGGAGTGGACGGCCAGCTTCTCCAGCGCCTCCTCCCCGTCGTGGACCACGTCGGACGCGATGGCCTCCAGACGCAGACCGTCCCGGATGGCCTCGGCCAGGTAGGGCTCGTCCTCGGCGATCAGCACGCGCATGGGGCGAGGCTACGGCGTCGGGCGTATCGGCGACCTATCGCCGCCGACCGCCCGCCGGGTGGGCGCCACGCGGTCAGCGGCCGGCGGGGCTGGCGGCCGGTGGGGGGCACTCGCCGCCACGCTCGACGGTGAGCTCGTAGTGCCAGACCTCGTTCGCGTAGGTCTGGCACAGGCCGTAGTCCGAACCGTGCCAGGACAGCCAGTACATCGCGTCCGTGGGACCGACGTCGACGGCAGCACCGCGCACGTGGGCGGACTCCTCGGGACCGAGCACCCAGGTCCGGGCCGCCTCCGCGCTGCTGTACTCCCCCACGGCGTCGTCGAACAGCGCCTGCTGATAGGCGGCGCTGCGCCACCCGCTGGTCACGGACAGGGTGATCCCGTCGGCAGACGCCGCCCGGGAGGCGTCCTGGACGGCCGTGCGGAGGGTGCTGTCGAGGCGCGTGAGCGCCGGGGCCTCGTCGAACGGCGACAGCACCTCGCCGTCGGGGAGCCAACCGTCCTCGGCGGTCAGATCGTGCCCGCCCCCCCGGGTGGTCGGAGCGGCGCCTGCGGACCCGGCCGGTCCCGGGACCCGGCCGGCGGACGAGCACCCGGTCGCGACGGCGAGCACGAGGGCGACGGCGACCAGCGCGGCGCGGGCGCCCGGGCGCCGGGGGCGGACGGCGCGCCTCCGCACGGCGGCCCGCCGGGAGAGGACCCTGAGCACGGCGGTGAGCGCGACCCCCAGCACGGTGCCGACGGTGTTGGCGGCCACGTCGGCGAGGTCGGGGACCCGGCCGGGGACCGCGGTCTGCGCCAGCTCGACCAGCATCGACGTGCCGGCCCCGAGGAACACCGGCAGGACGGGGCCGCGGCGCGGGAGGGCCAGGTTCGCCAGCGCACCCACGGGCACGAACAGCAGCACGTTCGCGACGGCCTCCACCTGGGCGCGGTGCACCGTGCCCAGCCACGGCGCCCCGAGCGCCCCGACCGCGGCGAGCACCGCCCGGCGCCCGTCGGCCACGGGCCCGGGCGGGCCGAGCGTGAGGCAGCCGACCGCGACCAGCACGGCGACCGCCACCAGCACAAGCAGGGTCCGTGCCGGAGCGACCGGAACGACCGGAGCGCCGGGGTGCGTCGGTGCGCGGCGAGTGGGCGTCATGGCGGAGCTCCTCCCCGTCCGGAGGACCCGGTGCGGTGTCGAGAACTGGTGGACGGCCACCAGTGCAGCCGACCGGCGGTCGCACCGGCGTCTGGGCCTGCGCATATGCCCACGACATCCCCGGCACGGACATCTCGTGGAGGTATGCCGCTGCGCAGACGTCCGGGCAACCGGCGGACGGGTTGGGTCGGTCCCGTCGATCCCACGACGCCACCGTCACCGACCTCAGGAGAACCTCGTGCCTGCTCTGCTCCCCACCCGGACCCGCCGCTGGGCGCCCGCGCTGCTCGCCGTACCGGCGCTGGCGCTGGCGCTGTCGGCCTGCGGCCCGGGCACCGCTCCCGCCACCCCGGCCGGTCCGTCCACCTCGTCGTCCGCCAGCGGCGGCAGCGGCGGCGGACAGGTCGCCGGCGAGGCCGACGCCGAGCGCGACGCCTACGACCTGAAGCTGGCCGGGTGCATGCGTGATCTGGGCGTGGATGTGAAGGACCCGGCCCCGGGCGAGGGGATCACGGAGACGGGTCCCGAGTACGAGGCCGCGGCAGCGGACTGCCGGGACGTGATCGGGGACCCGCCCGCTTACGACTGGACGCCGGAGGAGCTCGCCCGGCTGCATGACGCGTACCTGGTCGAGGCGGAGTGCTACCGCGACCTCGGCTACGACGTCGAGGACCCCGGCCCGGACGAGGCGATCACCCTGCCCGAGGGGTTGACGGACGAGGAGTTCCTCAGCTGCCAGGGGGCGCACCAGTGATGTCGCACAGCCCGGCGGATCCGGTCCAGCCCGCCGGTCCGGCCCGGCGGCGGAGGCTGTGGTGGGTGGCGTCGGTGCTCGGGGTGATCGCCGTGGCCGTCGCCGGGACCGCCGTCTGGGGCGCTCGCGCCGCACCCGAGCCCGCCACCGCGTCGTCCACGCCCCTGACGACCGTCCCGGTGACGCGCGGGAGCATGGTCGCCGAGACCAGCGTGCGCGGGACCCTGCACTACCCGAGCGGGGTGCCCGTGACCGCGGGCCCGTCCGGGGTGGTCACGATGCTCCCGTCCGTCGGGGAGACGATCGCCCCCGGGGGCGCGCTGTACAGCGTCAACACCGTCCCGGTCGTGCTCCTCTCCGGTCCGCTGCCGGCCTGGCGAGACTTCTCCGCCGGCATGACCGACGGCGACGACGTCCGGCAGCTGGAGCAGAACCTGGCGACGCTCGGGCACTTCCGGGACGCGCCCGACACCCGCTTCACCCACCGCACGGCTGCCGCGGTACGGCGGTGGCAGAAGGCGCTGGGCGTGGAGCGGACCGGCACGGTCCCGCGGTCGTCGGTGCTGTTCACCGACGCCCCGGTCCGCGTGGCGGCGCTGAGCACCCGGCTCGGCGCCGAGGTGGGTGCCGGCTCCGAGCTGTACACCACGTCGGGGACCGACAAGGTGGTCGACGTCGACCTCAAGCTGAGCGACCAGCAGCTGGCCGTCGTCGGCGCCCCCGTCACGGTCGTCCTGCCGGATGGCACCGGGCTCCCCGCCGCCGTGACCGGCGTGGGTGCGGCCGTGGAGCGGCCCGCTCCCGACGGCTCGACCCCGGAGGTCGTGGTGCCGGTCACGGTGGCCCTGGCCGACCAGGCGGACGCGGCGGCCTACACCCAGGCGGGGGTCACCGTCCAGTTCGCCAGCACCCTCACCGACGACGCGCTGACGGTGCCCATCGAGGCGCTCGTCCCCGTCGACGAGTCCAGCTTCGGCGTCGAGGTGCCCGGCGGGCGCGACGGGGACCCGACGACGGTCCTCCCGGTGACCGCCGGCTCCTTCGCCTCGGGCCGGGTCCAGATCTCCGGCGAGGGCATCCGCGAGGGTCTCGACGTCGTGGTGCCGACCCGGTGAGCGCCGTGCCGCACCCGGTCCTCCGGCTGGACCAGGTCACCCGGAGCTACGGGTCACCCCCGGTGCAGGCCCTGGCCGGGGTCTCCCTGACCGTCGATCGCGGCGAGTTCGTCGCGGTCGTCGGACCGAGCGGGTCGGGCAAGTCGACCCTGCTCAACATCATGGGCACGCTGGACCAGCCCACGTCCGGCCGGTCCTGGGTCGACGGCGTCGAGATCGACCGGCTTTCCGACGCCGGCCTCTCGGCGGTGCGGGCCCACCGGATCGGGTTCGTGTTCCAGCAGTTCCACCTCGCCGAGGGGGTGGCCGCGGTCGACTCCGTCGCCGACGGGCTCCTCTACACCGGGGTCCCCCGCCGCGAACGCCGGCAACGGGCCCGGACCGCACTGGCGAGCGTGGGGCTCGGGCACCGCCTGGGCCACCGGCCTCACCAGCTGTCCGGGGGCGAGCGGCAGCGCGTCGCCATCGCCCGCGCCCTGGTCGGGCGGCCACCGCTGCTGCTCGCCGACGAGCCGACCGGCAACCTCGACTCCCGCTCGGGAGGCAGCATCGTGGAGCTGCTGCACGAGCTGAACGCCGCCGGCACCACCATCGTCGTCATCACCCACGACCAGAAGCTCGCTGCCCGCCTACCTCGGCAGGTGGCCATCGCGGACGGTCGGGTCGTGAGCGACTCCGCCGACCGGCGGCCGGTCGCCGTCGGCGGCAGCGATCGGGCAGCCCGGTGAGCGCCGTCCCGGTCCCGGGGGCGGCGCCCGGCCTCTCCCGGCTCCGCGCGGCCGACCTGCTGAACCTGGGCTCCGCGGGGCTGCGTGCCCGCCCGGTGCGGGCAGTGCTGTCCGCCCTCGGCATCGCCATCGGGATCGCGGCCATGGTCGCCGTGGTCGGCCTCTCGTCGTCCAGCCAGGAGCAGCTGAACCGCCGGCTGGCGGCGCTCGGCACCAACCTGCTGACCGCCGAGGTCGCCGAGTCCGCCGCAGGTCTCGCGATGCCGCTCCCGCCCGACGCAGCGGCTCGGGTCGAGCGGATCCCCGGGGTAACCGGCGCGAGTACGACGGCGGACCTGGACAGCGTCGCCGTGTACCGCAACAGGGCGGTGGACGCCGGGCTGAGCGGGGGGCTCACGGTCACCGCCGCCGAGCTGGACCTGCTCGACGTCGTGGGCGGCCGGGTCCGTGAGGGCCGTTGGCTGGACGAGGCCGCCGCGCAGTTCCCCACGACGGTCCTCGGGGCGACCGCGGCCCAACGGCTCGGCGTCACCGAGGTCGGCCGCCAGGTGTGGCTGGGCGGAGGCAGCACGACCGTGGTCGGCATCCTCGACCCGGTGCAGCTGGCGCCCGAGCTCGACACCGCTGCCCTCGTCGGGTTGCCGGTCGCGACGTCCCGGCTCGGCCACGACGGCAACCCGACCCGGCTGTACGAGCGGTCCACGGACGCGACCGTCACCACGGTCGCCGGGCTCGTCGCACCCGCGATCCAGCCCGCACGGCCCAGCGCGGTCGCGGTGTCCCGCCCCTCGGACGCCCTCGCGGCCCAGTACGCCGCCGACGAGGCCTTCACCGGCCTCCTGCTGGGGCTGGGTTCGATCGGGCTGGTCGTCGGCGGGATCGGGGTGGCCAACACCATGATCATCTCCGTCATCGAACGTCGGCGTGAGATCGGGCTGCGCCGTGCCCTCGGCGCCACCCGGCGGCACGTCGCCGCGCAGTTCCTCAGCGAGGCCCTGCTGCTGTCCGCCATGGGGGGCATCGCCGGGGCGGGGATCGGCAGCGCCATCACCGCGGTCGTGGCCGTGGCCAACGGGTGGATCCCCGTGGTGCCGCCCGGCGTCCTCGTCGTCGGGGTGGCCGCGACCCTGGCCATCGGCGCGGTCGCCGGCCTCTACCCGGCGCTGCGCGCTGCCCGCACACCGCCGACCGTGGCGCTGGCCGCATGACGGCGATGTGCTGTCCCCGCGCCGGCTGACCGGCGGGGGGAGCTCCGACGCCGGCGAGGTGCTGCGCCCTACCGCGTACTTAGTGAGTGCGGGGTGGGGCGCAGTCGCCGGGCGGGGTGCGGGACGGCAGATGTGCACGGCAGCTGACCGCCGAGTTCTTCTCCCCCGCGCTACTCGGCTACTTGCACGCCGCCGCGTTCAGTTCGGGAACGTCCTTGTACCAGGTGGTCGGCCCCTGCTCGTCGATGAGCGCTGCAGGGACGGGGACCGGCATCAGCACGGCTTCAGCGTCCGTTCCGAGGTCCGCGCCGATGCCGTGCTCGGCGAACGCCCGGGCGAGATGGCCGCCCCACTCGCGCCGCGCGATCCATGCGGCAGCCTCCGTTGGGTATCGGTGACCCAACAGGGCCGCCTGGCGGGCCTGCTTCAGCGTCGGAGCGGCACTGCTCAGCTCGACCATCACTGGGTCGCCGCTGAGTAGGAACCGGTCGCTGTCGAACGGCAGGTTCGAGCGGGCGGCGAGGGAGAACGACAGGCGGAACGCGAAGACGCTCGACATGCCCCGACCGTATTCCGCACGGTGGCCGGGCGGGGCCGGTTGCGCCGAGGTGAACCAAGACGCGGCATCTCGGCCCCTCGCTCTGCTCACCCGCAGGAGCTGGACTCTCCAGCAGAGCGCCGTGGCCAAAGCCAATGGCACGCCCACCCCGGGCACGTCGCTAGAGGGCTACTCGTCCCAAAGTGATACGTCTCTCTACCAGTCGACGACTACCAACGAGCCGGAGCGCGTGGGCACGTCACTCGCCGGTCACACCGGTTCGATCCCGAGCCAGTTGAGGTTCCACTCCGGGCGGTCGACCTGCACCCGGATCCGCTGGACCCCGGCGCCGAGCAGCACGGTGGTCGTGACGTCCGTCCAGCTCTGCCACGCGCCCGTGGCCGGGACGGAGACCGGCGGGGTCGACGTCGGCGAGAGCCCGAGGCGGCGATCGGGGCGGCGGACGACGACGCGGAATGCGCCGGGTGAGCCACCCGGACTCGCGACGCGAAGCGTGACGCGGTACGCCCCCGCCGAGGGGGCGACGACGTCGTACTCGAGGAAGTCCCCGGGGTCGGTCCAGCCCATGTTGACGCCGCCGCCGTCGTCGGTGGTGGACTCCGACTCGACGCCGCCCATCTGCACGTAGCCCTCCGCCTGGATCGTGCTCGGCGCGGTGGGCGTCGCGCGTGGCGCCGAGGCGGCTCGCAGGACGTCCTGCAACCGCGTGTTGGGGACGAAGCCGGAGGTGGCGAAGCGTGCCCACGCGGCGGCGATCGTCTCGGGCGTGCCGTCGGCGAGGTCGGGAACCGGGCTGGCGTTGTCCTGGAAGAGGCCCCAGTGCCCACCGACCCGCACCTTGTACGTCCAGGTGCTCCACGCGGCGTGGATCTCGTTCAGCCCGGTCAACCACCGGTGGTAGAGGTCGTCGAACTCCCCCATGTGGAACTCCCCCGCGTACACCGGCACCTGCCAGAGCGCGCGGTACTGCGAGAGCCGGGCCAGCTCCTCGTCGACGAACTGCTTCATCGCCGCGTGGTCGTGCGTCGCCCAGGACCGGTAGTGGTGCGTCTGGTACATCACGTTGGTCCACCCGTAGTCGGACGGCGGGAGGGCGTTCTCCCACGTGTAGAACGCAGCCACGACGATGACGTGCTCCGGGTCGATCGCGCGGACGGCGTCGTAGAGCCGGTCGTACAGGTCGAACTTCAGCCGGGTCTGCTCCGAGGACTCCCCCTCACCCATGGTGACGAGCGGCTCGTTGAGCAGGTCGTAGGCCGCGACGGTCGGTTCCCCGACGTACCGGGCGGCGATGCGCTGCCAGATGCGGACGGTGCGCTCCTGCAGGTCGGCGTCGGACCACAGCGCGTTGGACCCGGCTCGACCGCAGGAGTGCCACGGGCACGCGCCTCCCGGTGCCCCGTGCAGATCGAGGACGACGTAGATCCCCCGCTCTTCGGCCTCGGCCAGGAGCCAGTCCAGGCGCCGGAAGGCCTCCTCGTCGGGACGCATCGTCCCGTCCGGTCGCATGAGGACCTGCCAGTCGACGGGGACGCGCACCATGTTCAGGCCCAGCCCGCGGATGACGTCGAGGTCCGACCCCTGGAGCCACGCGTCCTGGTAGCCGGCGATCAGCGAGTCGGCCACCGCGGTCCCGAAGCGCTCGGTGAGCACGCGGCGGGTGTTGTACTCGTCCGACACGTACGCGCGGAACTCGCTGATCGACCACCAGTGCCGGTCCGGGTCGGCTTCGGTGACGGCGATCCGGATGTAGCGGGCCCTCTGGTAGTCGGTGTGCACGGTCGTCCTCTGCCCGGCGCCGCGGCCCGACCCGACGTCCCACCACGACGTGCTGTCGTGCGACGCCCGCACGACGAACCCGCGCGGGACGTCGCCGGTGCTCGAGCCCGCGTCGAAGGACACCTCGTCGAAGGTGCGCGCCTCCCCCAGGTCGACGGTGAAGGTCTGCCCGACCGTCTGCTCGTGACCGGTGGACCACCGGGTGGACGGGTCGCCGTCGAGCGCGCGTGCCGGCCAGTCCCCATGCTCCGTCGCGCTCGCCGACGCGGTCCACCCCGTGCGCGCGAGGGGCGCTTCACCGGCCGGTGACATCCACCCCTCCTGGAGCAGCCAGCCCCCGAGGTTGGTGCCCCGGAGGTCGACGACGTCCCCGGTGCCGCCGGCGTCCCGCAGGACCGTGCCCGACACCTTGAGCGACCGCTTCTCGGCGGTCGTCGACGACCCCGGGGGGTTCGCCGAGGGGTCCGGTGCGGGCACCGGCTCATCGAGGTAGATGTCGCTCTCGATGATGACGACCCACCCGGAGGCCACGCCGGCGTGGCCGGCGGAAGCCACCCCGGACGCGGGGTCCGCCGGGTCGGCGACGAAGCCCCGCGGCCGGGCCTCGACCCGCACGCGCTCGGATCCCGCGGAGACGATCACCTGGTCGCGGTCCGGCCCGCTCAGGGTGACCTGGACGCCCGACGCGTGGCCGGCCCGCGGTGAGGCGGACGTCCCGTCCGGGCAGGACGCCGGGTCGCAGGCGTCGCCCGCCCGCGGCACCTGCGTGACCGTGAGATCGAGCAGGACACCGGTGGCGCCCTCCGGCACGTCGGGGACCGGCACCGTCGTCGTCGTGCCCGGCTCGAGCACGTCCGGCACGGTCAGCGGCTCCCCGGCCCGGGGCTCGACTCCGGCGTCGACATCGGCACCGGACGGGGCGACGTCCTGCGTCACCCGGCCGTGTCCGCGCGATTCCACCCGGCCCACGGACGCCGTCTGCGCGTCCTGCGGACCCGCACCCGCTGCTGCCGGACCACCGTCGGCGGCCGGCACGAGGGTGGCGCCCAGGCCCGCGAGGACGACGGTGGCGACGGTGGCGCGGGCGCGGGCGCCGGTCAGCCAGCGCCTCGACCGCGTGGACGGGGGCTCCCGGCGGTTGCGGGAGTCAGCGAGCGGTCGGTGCATGGGTGGTCCTCCTGAGCGCAGCCGGCGGCGGCCGACGCACGACACGTCGGCCGCCGCGTGCGCGACCTGAGGGGAACCCGGGTGTGACGAGGAAGGCGACGGGGGTGGTGCCGGCACCTCCCGGCCGGTGCGACCGGGTGGACGCGGCTGCGCGGCCGACGCCGACCGGCAGCACCACGCGGTCGTCCCGCGTCAGCGGCTCCCCCGGCCGCCGAGCACCCCGGCCAGCAGGACCGCGACCACGGCCCGCGCGTCGTACCGCTCGTCCGTCTCCGCGCCGATGCAGAGGTTCCCGACGGCGCGCATCAGCTGGTAGGCGTCGAGGTCCTCGGCGGCCTCCCCCGCGGCGCGCGCGGCGTCGAGCAGCCGGTCGCACGCCGGGACCAGCCGGTCGACGAAGTACGCGTGCAGCGCCTCCAGGCCGGGGTCGTCCGAGCGCAGCGCGCCGGCCAGCCCGTGCTTGGTCACGAGGAAGTCGACGAACCGGTCCACCCAGGCGGTGAGGGCGGCCGACGGCGACGGCACGGAGGCCAGCAGGGCCGGACCCGCCGCGGCGAGCGCCTCGACCTGGTGCCGGTAGACGGCCACGACGAGGTCCGCGCGCGTCGGGAAGTGCCGGTAGATCGTCCCCACGCCGACGCCGGCCCGCGCGGCCACGTCGCGCACCGGGGCGTCCACGCCCGA
>JAPSIJ010000450.1 GCA_031178805.1 Cellulomonas sp.
CCCCGGTCGCCCTGGCCCCAGGACGCGTCGGTGGGGTGCAGGTAGGTGACCTCGAGCGTCGAGGTCTCGTACGGCATGCCGACGAACGGCTCGAACTCGGCGCCGCAGAACTCCTCCGCCTGGGCGACGAGGTCCGACGGGAGCTTGTCGGCGTCCGCCAGGGTCGTCTCGGCGTACACCTCGCCGTCGTGCGGGTCCGAGCAGGGCAGCGTCGGGAGGGTCTCGACCTCGGTCTGCTCGGCGAGCGCCGACATGTCGAGGCAGTCCCCGACCTGGAGGGAGAACACGTCCGCCTCGGCGGAGGCGGTGATCTCACCGGTGGCCTCGTCGCGCTGGGCGTCCTGCGGTCCGCAGGCGGCGAGGGAGAGGGCGGCGGCACCGGCGAGCACAGCGGCGGCACAGCGGAGGGTCAGGGTCTTCGCAGTCACTTGCCTGACCCAACCGGAGCGGGGTGCCGTTGTCCACCGCGTCGACCCGGTCCCACCCGTTCGGCCCTGGGCGGCGGGGCGAGGGCTCAGCCGAGGAACGTGCGCAGCACCAGGTACACGCCGCCGCCGACCAGCGCGGCCGCCGGGATGGTCAGCACCCAGGCGATGCCGATGCTCTTCGCGACTCCCCACCGCACGGCCGACAGCCGCTTGGTCGCGCCGACGCCCATGATCGCCGAGGTGATCGTGTGCGTGGTCGACACCGGCGCGTGCAGCCAGTAGGCGTTCAGGTAGAGCACGACGGCCGACACCGACTCGGCGACGAAGCCGCGTGCCGGGTCCAGCTCGATGATCTTGCGGCCGAGGGTGCGCATGATCCGCCAGCCGCCGGAGTACGTGCCCAGCGAGATCGCCGTGGCGGCGGCCAGCTTGACCCACAGCGGGATGGTGTCGCCGTCGTGGTACCCGCCGGCCACCAGGGCCAGCACGATGACGCCCATCGTCTTCTGCGCGTCCTGGAGGCCGTGGCCGAGGGCCATCGCGGCCGCGGACGCGGTCTGCGCGATCCGGAACCGGCGCTGGGCCGGCGCGGGCGACGCCCGGCGGACCAGCCACAGCACGCCCACCATCACCAGGAACGCGGCGGCGAAGCCGAGCAGCGGCGACAGCACCATCGGGATGACGACCTTGTCGAGGATCGCGTCCCAGTGCACCGTGATGCTCGACGCGACGCCGACGCCCGCCAGGCCGCCGATCAGGGCGTGCGTGGAGGACGACGGCAGGCCGAGCCACCAGGTGATGAGGTTCCAGGTGATCGCGCCGACCAGCGCGGACAGGACGATCACCAGGCCCTCGTGCGGCCCGACGTCGTTGATCTGGATGATGTCGTGCGCGATGGTCGTCGCCACGTGGGTGCCCAGCAGGGCGCCGACGAGGTTGAAGACGGCCGCCATGATCAGCGCCGCGCGGGGCGTCAGCGCCCGCGTCGACACCGAGGTGGCGATGGCGTTGGCCGCGTCGTGGAAGCCGTTGGTGTAGTCGAAGCCGAGCGCGAACGCGACGACGACGACGACGAGCGCGAGTTCCACCGGTGCTCAGGACTCCTTGAGCGCGATGGTCTCGACCGTGTTCGCGACCTTCTCGAACGCGTCGGCCGCGTCCTCGAGCTTCTCGACGACCTCCTTCAGCTTCATCAGCTGGATGGGGTCGGTGATCTCGTCGAACATCTGCGCGAGGAGCTTGCGGTGCACCTTGTCGGCCTGGTTCTCCAGGCGGTTCACCTCGACCCAGTACTCCGACAGCGAGTCCATCGACCGCAGCCGCGGCATGGCCTCCGCGGTGAGCTCGGCCGCGCGCTGCAGCACCTGCACCTGGTCGGAGACCCGCGCCGGCAGCTCGTCGAGCTTGTAGAGCACGATGAGGTCGGCGGCCTCCTCCATGAAGTCCATGCAGTCGTCGAGCGCGGACGCCAGGCCGTAGATGTCGTCCCGGTCGAACGGGGTGACGAAGGTCTGGTTCAGCCGCCGCATGATCGTGTGCGTGGCCTCGTCGGCGAGGTGCTCCGCCTCGCTCATCTGCTTCGCGAGCGCCTTGCGGGTCGGGCGGTCGGCCCCCAGCAGCTCCGCCAGGAGGTTGGCTCCGGTCACCAGGTGCGCCGCCGAGGCGGCCAGCAGGTCGAAGAACGAGGTGTCGCGCGGGGTGAGGCGCAGGCGCACGGGAGGGCTCCGCAGGAGAAGGGCTCGGTCGAGCACAGGCTAGGGCAGACGCCGGGTGAACTCACAACCCCGGAGGCGTCCCCTCGGTGGACCCCCAGCGTCGCACAGGTGTCGCGCGGGTGAACCGGCCCGGCCGCGCCCGCGCGCGCACGGCGGCGGTGCCGGGAGGAGGAGGGCGACGCCGGACCGGGAGCGCCTCTCGGCGCGCGGCCGCTCGAAGCGGCTTGAGATGGAGCCCGGGGCTACCGCGGCCCGGCGTCGCAGACGACTCTACGCCGCTCGGGCCGCGGGGTCCTGGGCAGCGGCCGTGAGGATCACCACGCCACGGACGGGAACACGGGTCACTCCAGCGCGCCGGCGCGCCACAGGGCGGCGGCGTGCTCCAGCTCCTCCGCGGTGCGCACGAGCGACCCCGCGCTGCGGGTCAGGCGGGCGGACGAGTCGTCGCCGGTGTGGTCCAGGTGGTC
>JAPSIJ010000451.1 GCA_031178805.1 Cellulomonas sp.
GTGCTGCCGCTGGTCGCGGGCGTCGGCACGGGCCTGTCCGACCCGCGGGTGCTCGGCGACGCGCACCCGGTCGCCATGCTCGCGTGCGCCGCGCTGATGGCCGCCGGCGCCGCGGTCGCCGCGGTGGGCGTGCCCGGTTCCGCCGCGGCCGTCGTCCCGCCGCCGGCGCGCTGACGTCACCGGGCGGCCGGCGACGCGGTGGCGTGTCGGTGGCGTGCGGCAGCATGGCGGGATGCCCGACTACGTCGCCCACCTCACCGTCCCCGACGTGCCCGACGACGAGACGCGCGCCGGGATGGCCGACGCGCTCGGCGCGCTGCGCGACGACGCCCCGCCCGGGTTCGTCGGCCCGGCGCCGGTGACGTTCGCGCTGCGCGGCGAGGCGCCCGACCTGGAGACGGCGCTGCGGGCCGCGCACACCCACGCCGCGGAGATCCTCGACGACCTCGCGTGGGAGGTCACGGTGGACGTCCTCGGCTGAGCCGGACGCCACCCGCGGGCCCCGGCGCCTGCGCGCGGCTCAGTCCGCGAGGTTGTCGCTGAGCACGTCCAGCACCTGGTCGTGCGCCGCCTGGGCGGCCGCGCCGCCCCGGGACGCGACCAGCCCCGCGAGGGACTCCACCAGCACCGCCAGCGCGATCCGCGACGTCCGCTCCAGCTCGTGGCGGAACGTCGCGGCCGCGGGGGCGACGACGAGCTCGACGTCGGCGAGCTCCGCCAGCGGCGCGCCGCGGAACGACGTCACCGCCACCACCGCGGCGCCCGCCTGCCGGGCCGCGCGGGCCACCTTGAGGCTCGCCTCGTTGGCGCCGGACCCGCTGAGCACCACGCAGCCGTCCCCCGGCCGCAGCCCGCGGGCCGCGATCTGCTGGCCGATCGAGTCGGCGACGAAGTCCGCGGGCCGGCCCACGGCGGTCAGCCGCATCGCCATGTCCGTGGCCAGGGGCGCCGAGAGCCCGTTGGCGAGCACGAGGAGGCGCCGCGAGCCGGTCAGCACCGCGAGCGCCCGCTCCACGGTGTCCTCGTCGAGGACCGCGGTCACCTGCGGCAGCGCCGCCGCGAGCGCCGCGATGTCCGCGCGGAGCCGGCCGAGGGCGCTGGAGCCGTAGTCGACCTGCTCGTCGCGGTGCGCGAGCTCGGCCGCGAGCGCCACCCGCAGCTGCGGGTAGCCCTTGTAGCCGATCCGCTGGCAGGCGCGCACGACGGTGGACCGCCCGACGCCGATCCGGTCCGCGACCTCCTGCGCGGTGGACTCGACGAACACCTCGGGCTGCGCCAGCACCTCCTCCAGCACCCGGCGCTCGCTGGCGAGCAGCCCCGGCAGGGCGGTGGCGATCCGCGCGGTCGGGTGCGCGACGACGTCAGGGCTGGACGAGCGGCTGGACGACCGGCTGGACGGCACGGGCACGGGCTCCCTCCATGATGCGGCGCCGGAGCGCGCCCGAGGCGGCGTCGACCGCCACCGTGACGACCACGACGACGATCAGCAGCACGCCGACCGTGGACCACTCCCGGTACTGCGTGTAGGAGGTGAGCATGTCACCGATGCCGCCGACGCCGATCAGGCCGAGCACGGCGGACGAGCGGACGTTGATCTCGAACCGGTACAGCCAGAAGGAGCCGAACGCGGGCAGGGCCTGCGGCCACACGCCCCAGCGGAGCACCTGGGCGCCGGTGCCCCCGGCGGCCCGGACGGCCTCGACCGGCCCGCGGTCCAGCCCCTCGATCGCCTCGTACCCCCACTTGCCGAGGGTGCCCACGCCGTTCACCGCGAGCGCGAGCGCACCGGTGAGCGGGGTGAGGCCGGTGACCGACAGGATCACGATCGCGATGATGATCTCGGGCACGGCGCGGATGACCGCGAACAGCAGCCGGAGCGCGCCGCGGACCGGCGCCGGGGAGTGCCCGCGTGCGGCGAGCAGGCTGAGCGGCGTCGCGACGAGCACGCCGAGCACGGTGCCGAGCCAGGCCATCGCGACCGACCGCCAGGTCTGCCACAGCGCCTCGGGCAGCCGCGACCAGTCCGGCGCGGAGAACATCAGCCAGGCGTACCGGACCACCTCGCCGGGCAGGTCGGCGAGCCGGTCCCACGCGATGTCGACGGACCAGAAGGCGAGCACGACGACGGCCACGACGCCCGCCGACAGCGCCCGGCGGCCGAGCCGCGGGGGCCGGGCGGGCGGCACGGCGGCGGGCCGGGCGGCGGCCGGGACCGCGGGGCGCGGCTGCGCGGCGGCGGTCACACCAGCCTCCGGCGGACCGCGCTGCTGACGGCCTCGATGACGAGCACCACGACGAGGATCTCCAGGATGATGAGGGACAGCTGGTCGTACCGGTAGAACGACCGCACGGCGTCGATCAGGAGGCCCGTGCCGCCGGCGCCGACGAGCCCGAGCACCGCGGACGCCCGGACGTTGAGCTCGAGCACGTAGAGCAGCTGGGTGACGAACCCGGGCAGCATGTCGGGCACGGCGACCGCGCGGTTCACCTGCGTCACGGTGCCGCCCGCCGCGCGGCCGGCCTCCAGCGCGCCGGTGTCGGCCGCCTCCAGCTGCTCGGACACGAGCTTGACGACGATGCCCACGTCGAACAGCACGAGGGCGATCA
>JAPSIJ010000452.1 GCA_031178805.1 Cellulomonas sp.
GTGGGCGCCGCGTCGGCGGCGGGGTCAGGGGCGTCGTCGTCCGCGAGCGCCGCGGCCTCCTCGAGCGTGGGCCCGAGGTCGGCCGGCTCGTCGGCGGCCGGGTCCGGCTCCGCCGGGTCCTCGTCCGGCGGGTCCTCGTCCGGGGCGTCGTCGGGGTCCGCGTCGGCCGGGTCGGCCACGGCGGCCTCCGCGTCCTCCGCCTCGTCGGCCGGCGGCTGCCCGCCCGTGCGGACCTGCTCGCGCAGCCACTCGCTGAGCCGGCCGAGGCGCTCGTTGCTGAGCACGATCTCGACCAGCGGGGTGACGCGGTAGCGGCCCTCGGACTCCTCCTCGACGATCCCCTCCTTCGCCAGCCGGGCCACGGCGGTGCGGATCTCCCGCTGCCGCGTGGCGACGTTGGTCTCGTCGGGGTCGAAGTAGGTCAGCGCGGTCTGCTCGATCTCCTCGACGTCCACGCGCACGGAGGTGTCCCCCGCGCCCTGGCCGCGCTGGAACACCGAGCGCAGGTGCACGAGCACCAGGGTCTCGGCGCGGGTGTACGGCTCGTCGCGGAGCAGCACCGGCACGTCGAGCTCCGCGGAGCGCACCTGCTTCTTGTAGGCGACGCCGCGCTGGTGGTCGACGACCAGGTGCACGAACAGGTCGTGCAGCCGGGACTCGATCACCTGCTGGTTGTCCAGCAGGGTGCGCCACTGGGCGCGGTGCCGGTCGGCCAGCAGGAACCGGCGCTGCAGCAGCCGCACCAGCACGCGCCGCACGTCGGCGTCCAGCGTGCCGGAGTCCCCGGCGAACAGCTCGGCCGGGTCCTCCTCCATCGGCACGGGCGCGATGAACGCCCCGCCGTCCGCCGCCGGCGCGTCGACGCCGGGGGCCTCGTCCGGCGCGGTGGTGGTGTCAGTCATCGCTCTCGTCCCTCGTCAGTGTCGTCACGCCGCCGAACGCGAACCGGCGGCGGGTGCCGTCCGGCCGGACCGCGTCCACGTAGGCGACCTCGTCCGTCTCGACCATGCCGCGCTGGTGCGCGATCTCCAGCAGGCCCAGCAGGTCCACCGGGCGTCGCAGCACCTCCGGCGCGGCGTTGAACGCCGCCGCCACGTCCACCTGCGGCGCCGCCCCGGCGAACCCGGCGAGGTGGCGGCCGAGCTCCGCGTAGCGCGGGCCGCCCCAGGCCAGGGCCTCGTCGGCCGCGCCGTCCGCGTCGTCGTCGTCCCGGTCGGTCAGCGGGTCCGGCGGCTGCGCGGCCCGCAGGTCGCCCGCGGACTGGCGCAGGTGCTCCACCTCCGCGACCGGCAGGCGCCGCAGCGGGTCCACGCCCTGCCCGCGGCGCGACCCCGGCACCCACGACTGCAGCCCCGTCATCACCTCGCGCAGCAGCTCGTCGACCTGCCGGTCGCGCAGCGGGTCGTGGTTGCGCACCTGCGCGGTGATCACGTACGACGCCTCGCGCTGGGCCGCGAACACCTGGTCCAGGCCCTGCTCGATCCGGCGGACGATCTCCCCCAGCTCCGCGCGCTGCTGCGCGGGCAGCCGCCGGGTGAACCGGTGGCGCAGCACCACGTCGAGCTGCGACGCCAGCCGGTCGAGCCGCTGGGGGTCGCCGATCAGGCGCAGCGCCCCGGCGAACGCCCGGCCCTCCGTCGTGGACTCCATCACGTGCTCGCCGCGCTCCAGGTACTCGCGCAGCACTGCGCCGGTCGGCCGCTCGTCCTGCCGCAGCGCCGTGACCACGTCGCGCTGCATCCCCTTGATGGACTCCGCCACCCGCGCGAAGTCCGCGGGCAGCTCGCGCACCAGGTGCAGGACGTTCTCCGCCTCCTCGAGCAGCTGCTCGTCGTCCACCGGCTCGACCGTGCCGGTGCGCTGCAGCCGGTCCAGCTCGGCGCGCAGCCGCGCGATCTCCGCGTCGAGGCGCGCCATCCGCATCAGCACGTCGGGGTCGGCGTCCTCGCTGAGCCGGTCCACGGCGTCCAGCAGCGTCCGCACCCGGGACTGCGACACCCGCGCCCGGCCGCCGCCCGCGCGGCCCGCGACCTCCAGCGCGCCGACCGCGTGCGCGGACAGCTGGTACACCTCGACGTCGTCGTCCAGCACCTGCCGGACCAGCCAGCCGGCGTCCGCCCACTGCCGGCACAGGTCGCGCGCGGAGCCGGTGGGCAGCTGCTCGCCGTGCCCGGCCGCGCGCAGCTGGTCCAGGGCGTCGCCGACCTCGGTGTGCGCGTCGGCCACCGGCACCGTCGGCCGCTCGACCGTGAACACCAGGGACAGCAGCGACACCACCAGGGGCGCGTGCCGCTTGTGCAGCAGGTCCAGCATGGGGTTCTGGAACGCCCGGACGGCGCCCAGGTACGCCCCTTCGGCACGAGTGATCATCGCCGGACAGCGTAGGTGAGGCGCGGGGGTCGTCCGTGCCACGGCCACGCGCGCGGCGGCCGCGGCCCGGCGCGCCCCGTCAGTCCCCGGTGCCGGCCCAGTGCGGGTTGGTCATCACGCCGAGCACGTTGCCGAACGGGTCGACCACCGCCGCGGTGCGCCAGCCCTCGCCGCGGGTGGTCGGCGGCTCGTGCACCCGCGCGCCCCGCTCGACCAGCGAG
>JAPSIJ010000453.1 GCA_031178805.1 Cellulomonas sp.
TCATGCACGGCAAGACGAGCGAGGTCGAGCACGGCGGGGACGGGGTCCTCGCCGGCCTGCCGACGCCCTTCACCGCGACGCGCTACCACTCGCTCGCCGTCGTCGACGGCACGTTCTCCGACGAGCTGACCGTCACGGCGCGCGCCCACGGCATCGTCATGGGCCTGCAGCACCGCGAGCTGCCGCTGCACGGCGTGCAGTTCCACCCGGAGTCCGTCCTCACCGAGGGCGGCCACCGGCTGCTCGCCAACTGGCTCGAGCTGTGCGGGGCGGCCGACGCCGTCGAGCGCTCGGTGGGCCTGCACCCGCTCGTGCGCCTCTGACCCACCCGCACCGACGACGAAGGCCCCCGGGGACTCCCCGGGGGCCTTCGTCGTGCGGCTGGTGGTGCCGGTTCGACCTCAGTCGTCGTCCTGGTCGCCGTTGCCCTGGCCGTTGCCCTGGCCGTTGCCCTGGCCGTTCCCCTGCCCGGTCGTCGGCGTCGGGTTCGGCTGGCCCTGCGGCCCGCGCGAGACCCGCAGCGTGACCTGCTGCTCGCGGGCGATCTGCGTCCCGCCGTTGGGGTCGGAGGACACGACGGTCCCGGCCGGCTCGTCCGACTGGACGTCCTCACGCCGGACGTTCGTCAGCCCCACGCCCGACAGCGCCTGGACGGCCGCGTCGTACGTCTGGCCGCGCAGGTTCGTCGGCACGGTCGCCGTCGTCGGCGGGGACGCGACCCCGAGGTTGACGGTGGTGCCCTGCGGCACGATGTCGCCCTCGCCGCGGTCCTGCGAGACGACGGCGCCCTCGGGCTGGTCGTCGCTCGGCTCCTCGAACGTCGAGACCTGCAGCCCGGCCTCGCGCAGCGCGGTCGTGGCCTCCTCGATGTTCTGGCCGGTCACGTTCGGCACGACCACGTTGCCGCTGGAGACGGACAGCGTGACCTCGGCGCCGGCCTCGACGGGCGCGTTCGCGGGCGGGTCGGTGCTGACGACGCGGCCGCGGGCGATCGTCGGGTGGTCGACCGGTTCGCGGGTGTCCGAGACGACGAGCCCCTCCGCCTCGAGCAGCCGCACGGCCTCCGCCTCGGGCCGGTCGGTGACGTCGGGGACGGTCACCTCGGCCGGGCCGGTCGAGATGAACAGGTTGACGTTCGAGCCCGCCTCGACGTCCTCGCCCTCGGCGGGGTCCGTGCGTGTCGCCTGGCCGGCGGGCACGGTGTCGTGCGGCTCCTGCTGCGGGACGGGGACGAGGTCGGCCGCCTGCAGCGTCGCGACCGCCTCCGCCTGGGACTGCCCGGCCACGGGGGGCACGGCGACCGTCTCCGGGTCCCCGGCGCCGTCCTTCGGCAGGAGGAGCCAGACGATCCCCGCGACGGCGAGCACCGCCACCGCGATGAGCAGCCACATCAGCCAGCTCTTGCGCTTCTCCTCGGGCTCGTCCTCGGGCGGGGTGGTCCCCGTCATGACGCCCGTGGAGCCCCAGGGGGAGCCGACGGCGGTCGGCGGCATGGCCTGTGTCGTCGCGGCGGGCGGCGCCATGACCTGCGTCGCGTCGGCGGCGGGCACGGCGGCGAGGGCCGCCCCGACGGCGGGCGCGTTGACGGCACCGCCGCGCAGCACGGCCTCCAGGTCCGCGCGGAACTCGGCGGCCGTGGAGTAGCGGGCGTCGCGCTCCTTGGCGAGCGCCTTGAGCGTGATCCGGTCGAGCGCCTCCGGCACGTCGGACGCGATCTGGCTCGGGACCGGCGGCGCCTCGCGCACGTGCTGGTACGCCACGGCGACGGGGGAGTCGCCGACGAACGGCGGCCGGCCCGTGAGCAGCTCGAAGAGCAGGCAGCCGGTGGAGTACAGGTCGGAGCGGGCGTCGACCTGCTCGCCGCGCGCCTGCTCGGGGGACAGGTACTGCGCGGTACCGATGACGGCCTGCGTCTGCGTCATCGTCGCCGCGGAGTCCGCCACGGCGCGCGCGATGCCGAAGTCCATGACCTTGACCGCGCCCGTGGGCGTGATCATGACGTTGGCGGGCTTGATGTCACGGTGCACGATGCCCGCGTGGTGCGAGTACTCCAGGGCCGACAGCACGCCGGCGGTGATCTCGACCGCCTCGTCGATGGGCACGGCGTGGCCGTCGCGCAGGATGTCCCGCACGGTGTGGCCCTCGACGTACTCCATGACGATGAACGGCACGTGCGCGATCACGCCGGTCGCCTCGGTGACGAGGTCCTCACCGGTGTCGTAGACCGCGACGATCGCCGGGTGGTTGAGCGCGGCGGCGGACTGCGCCTCGCGCCGGAAGCGGGCCTGGAACGACGGGTCGCGCGCGAGGTCCGAGCGCAGGATCTTGATGGCGACGGTGCGGCCGAGCCGGGTGTCGTGCCCGATGTGCACCTCGGCCATGCCGCCGCGCCCGATCAGCTCGCCGACCTCGTACCGGTTGGCCAGGATGCGGGATCCGTCGTCCACCACTAGGCGTCCTTCACTTCCGTCGATCGCGGGACGGGCGGATGGCCCTGGTCCCGACCTGCCGGGTCGGTCGTCGCAGGCGCAGCCCGGCGCTCCCCGGTGATCATCCCATCGGGTGCGTCCGCACGAGGGTACTGGTCGG
>JAPSIJ010000454.1 GCA_031178805.1 Cellulomonas sp.
CCGCCGAACGCGACGGCGTCCGGGAACGACCTCTGCTCCAGCAGGTCCTGCTGGGTGAGGGTGTGGTCGCCGACGAACCGCCGGTACTCGCGCTTGCCGGGGATCGCCCCCACCCAGTCGAGCGTGAGGGTGTCGGCCGCGAACTGCCCGGAGTTCTTGATGTGGTCCCAGATGCCGTAGACGACCGCCCACAGCTCGTCGCGGATCCGCTCGTTGTCCGCGACGGTGTCGAGCTCGCCGCCCCACTCGATCCACCAGTAGGCGCAGCCGCGGTCGCCGGTCCGGATCGACCGGTTGGCCAGGATGGGCGTGCGGGAGATGTCGCGCGCGATGCTCGGCGGCACGAACCGCTCCGGCTTCCCGGTGTCGTGCGTGGAGAAGAAGATCGAGGACCCGAGCAGCTCGTCGTCCGGCTGCTCGGGCGCCCAGGACTCGCCGTGCTCCGCGCGGCCCTCGCGGCCGATCCGGTGCTCGGCGCCGGCGAGGGCGCCGACGAGGCCGTCGCCGGTGCAGTCGAGGAACACCGGGGCGCTGAACACCGTCTCGATCTCCGACCCCATGGTCCAGCCGGTCACCGACGCGATCCGGACGGGGTCGTCCTCGGCCGTGGTCACGGTGCGCACGTCGGTGTTGAGGTGCAGGGAGACGTTCGGCTCGGCGCGCACCAGGTCGAGCACCACCTGGTCCCAGTAGACGGCGTTGCCCTGGGGGTTGCGGTACTGGTTCTCGAGGAACAGCTCACCCATGATCCCGGTCTCGCGGGCGAACCGCTGGGTCCCGTGCGCGGTGGCGCCGACCACCCAGACGCGGATCTCGCTCGAGGAGTTGCCGCCGAGCACCGGCCGGTTCGTCACCAGCGCGACCCGGGAGCCGAGCCGGGCGGCGGCGACGGCGGCGACGGTGCCCGCGAGCCCTCCTCCGACGACGACGACGTCATGTGCGGCGTGGCGTGTCTGCATGGCCGCCGACCGTACCGACGCCCGGCCGGCGGATCCCTGCTCAGCCGGGCAAGTGATCAGTTGTGGGCACCGTCGCCCGGGCGGCCCACCGCGCCAGTGCGGCGACGAGCCGGCGGTGCGTGGCGGAGTCGTAGGACTCCGCGTCGTGGCCCAGCACGTCGACCGCGACGCGGCTCGCCCCGTGCTCGCGCACCCACGCGGAGGCGACGCGGCGGCCGTCCTGCTCGTGCCACGCGACGACGTGCCGCCCGCCGACCGGCTGCAGGCGCTGGTAGAGCTCGTCGACAGCTACCACGTCCGGGAGCCGCGTGCCGTCGGGCAGGCTGCCCCCGCGCACCTCCACCGGGCCGCGCGGCGGGTGCCAGGAGACGCCGGGCAGCCACACGGCACCGGTGGCCGGCGCCCAGGACGGGTAGTCGCGGAGCGAGGCCACCGCGGCGTGCAGCGCGAGCACGCCGGTGCCGCGGTCGAGGGCCCGGGCCAGCCCGGCGACCGACTCGGGCGGCGGCGGGGCGGTCGTGTCCGGGCCGGCGCCGTCGTCCGCGCTCCGCCACGGGTCGCCGGCGTTCACCACCAGCAGGTCCACCCCGTCCAACCGGGTCAGGGCGCCCTCGACGTCCTCGTCGACCGCGACGTCGAAGCCGGCGCCGTCGAGCACGTCGGCGAGCCGCGCGCTCGTCTCCGGGTAGGGGTGCCAGGGGTCGGCGTACCGCCCGCTGCCGGTGATCAGTTGTGCACGCATCGTCGCCCTCCGGTGGTCGGAGCCCTACAGTCAACCACCAGAGAAAGGGCTTTCCCACCCCGCCGACGCGACGACGCCACGGAGACCACGTGCCACGGACGACCACCCCCGGGGTGGACACCCTCACCCTCGTCGACGACCGCGGGGCGACCCGCGCCGTCCCGCTGGCGGAGCCGCCGGCGCTGACCCGGCCGGACGCGCCGCTGCGCAGCCGGGTGGTGTACGCCGCGGCGCACGTCGTGCCGGTCGCGTGGGGCGACAACACCCCGGGCCGCCCGGCGGAGGTCGACTGGGACGCGACCCTGGGATTCCGGCGGCACCTGTACCGCTGGGGGCTCGGGGTGGCGGACGCGATGGACACCGCGCAGCGGGGCATGGGCCTGGACCCCGCGGCGACGCGCGAGCTGGTCCGCCGCAGCGCCGCGGTCGCCCGCGAGGAGGGCGGCGCCCTGGTCGTGGGCGTCGGGACCGACCACGTCACCGACCCCGCACCGGACCTCGACGCGGTGGCGGACGCGTACGTGGCCCAGCTGCACGACGCCGAGGACGCCGGCGCCCGGCCGGTGGTGATGGCCAGCCGGCAGCTCGCGCGGGTGGCCACCGGGCCGGACGACTACCGCCGCGTCTACCGCCGGGTGCTGCGGGCGGCCGGCGGGCCGGTGGTGCTGCACTGGCTCGGCACGGCGTTCGACCCGGTGCTGGCGGGCTACTTCGGCGCAGACCTGCCGACGGCGTCGCGGACGCTGCTGGAGGTCGTGCACGAGCACGCGGACCGCGTGGCCGGTGTCAAGATGAGCCTCCTCGACGCGGACGCCGAGGTGGCCGTGCGGGAGCGGCTGCCCGCGGGCGTCCGGATGTTCACGGGCGACGACTTCCACTACGTCG
>JAPSIJ010000455.1 GCA_031178805.1 Cellulomonas sp.
CCGTGATCTTCAAGTCGGTGGGCGAGGGCAGGCCCTATCCCGACCACGGCCTCGTGACGCCCAAGCAGTGGGCCGAGGTCCCGCCGCGCCAGGTGCGCCTGGACGAGCTGGTCACCACCAAGCGGACCCTGAACCTGGACAACCTGCTGTCGGAGGACTCCACGTTCTACGGCGACCTGTTCGCGCACGTCGTGCAGTGGCGCGGCGTGCTCTACCTCGAGGACGGCCTGCACCGCGCGGTGCGCGCCGCCCTGCACCAGCGGCCCGTGCTGCACGCCCGCGTCCTCGTGATCGAGTCCGATGAGCGCTGACCGCACGCCGGACGCCGCCCGCCAGCGGCGCCGCCGGCACACCCGCGAGCGCCAGGCCGTCATCTTCGGCGGGCTGATCGCCGCGCTCGCCGTCGCCGCATTCGGCGCCGCGGCGGTGTACAGCGGCTCGGTGACGCTGCCGTTCCTCGCCCGCGACTTCTCCTCGCCCGCGCCGACGGGCCTGGCCGCCGAGGACTCGCCCTGCCCGCCGGAGGGCGCCACGCCGGTGCCGTACGGCCAGGTGACGGTCAACGTGCTGAACGCGACCAACCGCATCGGGCTCGCGGGCGACACCGCCTCCGCGCTCGCCGCGCGCGGGTTCGTGGTGGCGCGGCAGGACAACGCCGCCGCCATGGGCTACCCCGCCGGCTACAGCGGCACCGCGCTGATCCAGTTCGGCCCGGGCGGCGTCGCCCAGGCGTACACGGTGGCGGCGCAGTTCGACACCCCGCAGCTGGTCCTGGACACCCGCGCCGACGCCTCCGTGGACGTCGTCGTCGGCTCCTCGTACAGCGCGCTGGTCGCGGCCTCGGACATCGTGCTGGTCGCGGACCAGCCGTTCGCCGTGCCCGAGGGCTGCATCGCCCTGGACCAGGTCACCGCGGTCGCGCAGCCGACGCCGGCGCCCGCCGCCGAGGCACCGGCCGAGGGCTGAGGCCCCCGGCCGGCGCCGCCGGTCAGCGCTCCAGCTCGGTCCCGCCCGGGACGGACGCCGGGGACGCCGGCTCCTGGCTGGTGCCCCGCCACCGGGCCACCGCCCGCATCAGGTGGTAGACCCCGATCGCGGCGGCGGTGCCGAGCGCGATGCCCTCGAACGTGAGGTCGCCCGCGGTCCAGGTGTAGTTGGCGATGCCGACCACCAGGGCCACCGCGGCGGTGGTGAGGTTCACGGGGTCGGAGAAGTCGACCTTGTTCTGCACCCAGATCCGGGCGCCGAGCACGCCGATCATCCCGTAGAGCACCGTGGTGGCCCCGCCGAGCACGCCCGCCGGGATGGTGTTGATCAGCTCGCCGAACTTGGGCGACAGGCTCAGCACCAGCGCGGTGGCGGCGGCCACCCAGTACGCGGCCGTCGAGTACACCTTGGTCGCGGCCATCACGCCGATGTTCTCCGCGTAGGTGGTGGTGCCCGAGCCGCCGCCGACGCCGGCGAGCGTGGTGGCCAGGCCGTCGGCGAGCAGCGCCCGCCCGGTCAGCGGGTCGAGGTCCTTGCCGGTCATCGCCGCGACGGACTTCACGTGGCCGACGTTCTCCGCGATCAGCACGAACACCACGGGCAGGAACAGGCCGAGCACCCGCGGCTCGAAGGTCGGCGTCACGAAGTCCGGCAGCCCGAACCACGCGGCCTCGCGCACCGCGGTGAAGTCGACCTCGTCCCGCAGGGTCGCGACGACGTAGCCGATCACGACGCCGACCAGGATCGACAGCCGGCCGAGGATGCCGCGGAACAGCACCGCCGCCAGCACGATCGCCAGCAGCGTCACCAGCGCGGTGACCGGGGCGGCGCGGAAGCCGCTGCACGCGCCGGCGTCGTCGCAGCTGCCCCACGCGGTCGGCGCCAGGTTGAAGCCGATCAGCGCCACCACCGTGCCGGTGACCACCGGCGGCATCACCAGGTCGATCCACCGGGAGCCCGCGAGGTGCACCACCAGGCCGATCAGCGCCAGCAGCACGCCGGTGGCGAGGATGCCGCCGACCGCCGCGGACTGCCCGCCGGACGCGGTCGCGGCGACGATCGGGCCGATGAACGCGAAGCTCGACCCCAGGTAGGACGGCAGCCGGTTGCCCGTCACCAGCAGGAACACCACGGTGCCGAGCGCGGAGAACAGGAGCGTCGTCGCCGGGGAGAAGCCCGTCAGCAGCGGCACCAGGAAGGTCGCGCCGAACATCGCCACGACGTGCTGCATGCCGATGCCGATGGTGCGCGGCCAGGACAGCCGCTCGTCGGGGGCCACGACCGCCCCCGGTTCCGTGCGCCGGCCGTCCCCGTGCACCCGCCACCCGATCACGCTCACGCGGTCCGCCTCCTCGTCCGGCGCCCCGGTCCGTCCGCGCGCCCTCGGCAGGCTAGCGGGTGGCGTCACCCGGCCGGGGCGGCGCCCGGGACGGCCGCGTAGGGTGTGGCCGCCCGCGCCCGACCCCGGAGGTGCCGTGACCGACCGCCTGCTGCGCTCCCGCACCGCCCTGTGGGTCGCGTTCCTGCTGGTGCACGGCTGGATCGCGTACGTCGGCACCGTGCTGATCCCCGCGCGGGCGTTCTGGGACCT
>JAPSIJ010000456.1 GCA_031178805.1 Cellulomonas sp.
CGCCGCCGACGACGACGTGCCCGACCGGCCGCACGGGAGCGACCCGCCGATCTGACCCGGCGGGCGCCCCGGAGAGGGTCAGCCGCGCGCGGCGGACCAGCCCTCGCTCGGCGCCCCCACGACGGCGACCTCGTCGCGCTTGTCCTCGAACAGCCGGATGATGCTGACCGACGCCGGGGCGACGCGGAGCTGGCTCCAGGAGCCGGGCTGGGCGCCCATCGTCCGGCCGAGCGCCGCGCGGATCGCCACGGCGTGCGAGACGACCACCACGGTGCGGTCCGTCCCGGCCGCGAGCAGCGCGTCCAGGCCTGCGCCGATCCGCTCGCCGACGTCCGCGATCGACTCGCCGCCGCCGTCGGGGCGGATGTCGGCGCGGGTGTGCCACGGCTCCAGCTGCCCGGGCCAGCGCTGCTCGATCTCCTCGGCGGTCAGCCCCTGCCAGGCGCCGAAGTCGGCCTCCTGGAACGTGGCGTCCACCCGCGCGGTCAGCCCGAGCTGCTCGCCGATGACGCCGGCGGTCTCCTGGGTGCGGACCATCGGCGAGGCGATCAGCTCGGTCGGGAACGGGATGTCGCCCCACAGGTCGTGGCCCACGCGGCGGACGAGCTCGCCCGCGGCGGCGGCCTGCGCCCGGCCGTGCTCGGTGAGCGACGGCCCGGGCTCGGAGGACCCGGAGTAGCCGCGGGAGACCGTCATCTCGGTCTCGCCGTGCCGGACCAGGATCACGGTGACCGGCTGGGCGTCGTCGAACCGCACGGCGGCGCCGGACGGGCGGCTCCGGCGCGGCGGGGCCGGGGTGGCGGCCTCGGGCTCGAGCGGGGCGGCGGTGTCGTCGGGGCCGGGGCCGTCAGCGACCATCAGAACGCGTCCTCTCCCCGGACCAGGATCCGCCCGGAGTCCTCGCAGTAGACGATCTCATCCTCGGGGGTGGCCTTGATCTTCGCGAGCTCGGTGCCCGGCACCGGCAGGCCGCTGCCCTCGGACCGGCCGTGCCGCAGGGCCGCGACGGCGACGCCGCCGAGCCGCCCGCGCAGCCGGTCGTAGAGCGCGATCAGCCGGTCCTCCAGCGGCGCGGCCAGGGCCTCGCGCTCGGTCCGCACCTGCGCGGCCTGCTGCTCGAGCACCCGCAGCTCCGCGTCCCGCTCGGCCTCGACGCCGGCGCGGTCGTTCAGCAGCGCGGCGTGGGCGGTGGTCAGCTCGGACAGCGTGCCCTCGTGGGCCTCCAGCCGCTCCATGACCTCGAGCTCGACGTCCTCCAGGTCGCCCTGCCGCTTCGCCAGGGACACCATCTCGCTCTGCAGCGCCTGCAGGTCCTTGGCCGACCCCGTGCCGGAGTCCAGCCGCTGCTGGTCGCGGGCGGCGCGGTCGCGGACCTGCTGGACGTCGGCCTCGGCCTTGGCCAGCTCGCGGCGCAGGTCCCCGACGGCCGTCCGGGACGCGGCGATCGCGGTGTCGAGGTCGGCGATCCGGCCGTCGAGCTCGGCGATCCGCGCGTGCTGCGGCAGCGACTTCGCGCGGTGGGCGAGCTGGTCCAGCCTGGTGTCGAGCGCCTGCAGGTCGAGCAGCCGCTTCTGGTCCTGCGGGGTGGCCTTGGTCACGAGGGGTGTCCTTCCGACGGTTCGGGCGCTCGGCTCGGGACGCGGCCGGTCCACGGATCGGTGCGCAGGGTGCTGACGCGGGTCTCCACCGTAGTGCCGTGCGCGGCGACGTCGGCACGCAGGTCACGCTCCGCCGCGGCGAGCCACGGCCACTCGGAGGCGAAGTGCGCGGCGTCCACCAGGTACGGCGGGCTGGCGGCGGCGCCCCGGGCCTCGAACTCGGCGCGCTCGCGCAGCTCGGAGGCCGGGTGGTGCCGCAGGTCCGCGGTCAGGTACGCGTCGACCCCCGCGGCCCGGACGGCGTCGAACAGCGAGTCCCCGGAGCCCCCGACCACGGCGACCGTGCGCACCGGGGCGTCGGCGGGGCCGGCGTACCGGATGCCCTGCGCGGTGGCGGGCAGCACGGCGGCGACCCGCTCCGCGAACGCGTGCAGCGCCAGCGGCTCGGGCAGGTGGCCGACGCGGCCGGTGCCGGTGGCGCCGTCCCAGCGGGCCAGCTCCAGCACGTCGAACGCCGGCTCCTCGTACGGGTGCGCCGCGCGCATCGCCGCGACCACCGCCGCCCGGGCCCGCCGCGGGGCGACCATCTCGACGCGCGCCTCGACGACCCGCTCGACCTCGCCGGGCCGGCCGATCGCCGGGTGCGCGTCGGCGCCGGGGGTGAACGTGCCCTCCCCGGTGCTCGTCCACGCGCAGCGGGTGTACTCCCCCAGCGCGCCCGCGCCCGCCGCGGCGAGCGCGTCGACCAGCCGCTCGGCGTCGCCGGCGGGGACGAACACCACGTGCTTGTCCAGCGCCTCCGCCGGCGCGGGCACCAGCGGGCGCAGCCCCTCCAGGCCGACCAGCCGGGCCAGCGCCTCCGCGACCCCGCCGTCCGCCGCGTCCGCGTTGGTGTGCGCGGTGTACAGCGCGATGCCGGCCCGGACGAGCCGGTGCAGCAGCGCGCCCTTCGCCGAGGTCGCGGCCACCGAGTGCAC
>JAPSIJ010000457.1 GCA_031178805.1 Cellulomonas sp.
TGGCTACCGTGGGGCGATGCAGCCGGCCGTGGACTGGGACCTGGCCGCCTCGCTCGCCGCCCGGGCGGTGCGGGCGGGGCCGCCGGCGACCCGCGCCGAGCGCGAGGACCTCGTCGCCGCGCTGCGTGCCGCCGCGCCGGTGGCCGCGCAGCACGTCGCCCGGATCAGCAGGCTCGGCCCCGTCGACCCCGGGCTCGACGTCCGGGTGGTCGACCGGTCGTCCTGGGCGCGCGCGAACGTGCGGTCGCTGCGCGGCCTCGCGGAGCGGTCCGGCGTGCCGGCCGCCCGCGGCCTGCGGGGCACGGCCGGGGCCGGCGAGGTCGCCGCCCTGCTGGGCCTGCTGTCCGGCGCGGTGCTGGGGCAGTACGACCCGTGGTCCGGCCGGGGCACGCTGCTGCTCGTGGCCCCCAACGTGCTCGCGGTGGAGCGGTCGCTGCGCGTCGACCCGGCCGACTTCCGGCTCTGGGTGACGCTGCACGAGCAGACGCACGCGCTGCAGTTCGCCGCCGCGCCGTGGCTCGCCGGGCACCTCGCCGAGCGGGTGGGCACGCTGCTGGCGGACGCGGACGCGGACGCGGACGCGGGCGACGGCGCGGGCGACGGCGACGACCGGGCCGCGGGGGAGCCGGCCGGCGGGCCCCGCCGCGGGCCGCGCTCGCTGCTGGACCTGCTCGCCCCCGGCCAGCGCGGGCTGCTCGACGAGGTCGGCGCCACGATGGCGCTGCTCGAGGGGCACGCCGACGTGACGATGGACGCCGTCGGCCGGACGGTCGTGCCGTCGGTGCGCCGGATCCGGCGCCGGTTCGAGGCCCGCCGGGACGGTGCCCGCGGCACCGGGGGGATGCGCCGGGTGCTGCGGTCGGTGCTCGGCACGGACGTGAAGCTCGCGCAGTACCGGGACGGCGCCGCGTTCGTGCGCGGCGTCCGGCGGCGCGTCGGGACCGACGGGTTGAACGCCGTGTGGGCCGGACCGGGGCAGCTGCCCTCGGCGGCCGAGATCGCGGACCCGGCCGCCTGGGTGCGCCGGGTGCACGGCTGACGTGCCCGGCCCGCACCCCGCCGTCGCCGAGGTCCGGCGCGCGGTGGCCGCCGCGCTGGCGGACGTCCCGGACGGCGCGCTCGTCCTGGTGGCGTGCTCCGGGGGCCCCGACTCCCTCGCGCTCGCGGCCGCGACGGCGTTCGTCGCGCGCGCCCGCGGCCGCACCCGCTGGCGGGCCGGCGCCGTGCTGGTCGACCACGGCCTGCAGCCCGGCAGCGCCGCCGTCGCGGCCCGCGCCGCCGCGGCCTGCCGCGACCTCGGGCTGGACCCGGTCGAGGTGGTCGCCGTGACGCCCTCCGGGCCCGGCGGCCCGGAGGCGGCGGCGCGCGCCGCCCGGTACGCGGCGCTCGCCGACGCGGCGGACCGGCACGGCGCGGCGGCCGTGCTGCTCGGGCACACCCGCGACGACCAGGCCGAGGGCGTGCTGCTCGGGCTGGCACGGGGGTCCGGGGCGCGGTCGCTGGCCGGGATGGCGCCCGTGCGCGGGCCGTTCCGCCGGCCGCTGCTGGGCGTGCCCCGGGAGCGGACGGTCGCCGCCTGCGCCGCGCTCGGGCTGGACCCGTGGCACGACCCGACCAACACCCCGGCCGCCGGGGACGACGCGCCGCTGCGCTCCCGGCTGCGCACGCGGGTGCTGCCGGTGCTGGAGCGGGAGGCCGGGCCCGGCGTCGCCGCGGCGCTGGCCCGCACGGCGGAGCTGCTCCGCGAGGACGCGGACGCCCTGGACGCGCTGGCGGGGGACCTGCTGGACCGCGCGCTGGCGGGCCCGGCGGCGGACCCGGCCGACCCGGCGGACCCGGCCGACCCGGCGGACGCCGCCGGCCACCCGGCCACCGTGCTGCTGGACGCCGCCGCGCTCGCGGACGCCCCCGCGGCGCTGCGGAACCGCGCGCTGCGGGCCGCGGCGGTCCGCGCCGGCGCCCCGGCGGCGGCGCTGTCGCGGGAGCACGTGCTGGCGCTGGCGGCGCTCGTGGTGGCGTGGCGCGGGCAGGGCCCGGTGCACCTGCCGGGCCACGTCGAGGCGTCCCGCGCATGTGGCAGGCTTGCGCTGCGCGCCGGAGCCCCCGACCGGGGCGACGCGCCGCGCGGGGTCCGGGCGGACGGCGCCGGACCGGGTGGGACGAACCGAGGAGACCGGCACCGGTGAACGCGGACGACATGGGCCAGGACCTGGAGCGCGTGCTCCTGACCGAGGAGCAGCTCGGGGCCCGGCTGGACGAGATCGCGGCGCAGATCGACGCCGACTACGCCGGCCGCGAGGTGCTGCTCGTCGGCGTCCTCAAGGGCGCCGTCATGGTGATGGCGGACCTCGCCCGCCGGATCAGCACCCCGCTCGCCATGGACTGGATGGCGGTGTCGTCGTACGGCTCCGGCACCAAGTCCTCCGGCGTCGTGCGCATCCTCAAGGACCTGGACGCCGACCTCACGGGCCGGCACGTGCTGATCGTCGAGGACATCATCGACTCCGGCCTCACGCTGTCCTGGCTGCTGGCCAACCTGCGCAGCCGCGGCCCGGCCTCGGTCGAGATCGCCAC
>JAPSIJ010000458.1 GCA_031178805.1 Cellulomonas sp.
ACCGAGGCGGGCGACTACACCGTCACGCTGGACACCGCCACGCTCCCCGCGGGCGAGCAGCTGCGCGACCCCGGCGCCAACCCGCGCACGGTGACCGTCGCGCTGGGCTCGTCCACCGGCGCCCTGTTCCCGCTCGGCGCCCCCTCGGGCGGCGGCTCCGGCGGCGGCTCGGGCGACTCCGCGACGAGTGAGCCCGACCCCGAGTCCGACGCGGTCGCGGAGAACGAGGGCGAGGTCGGCGCGCCCGCGGGCAGCTCCGAGACCGGCTCCTTCTCCTGGGGACGCCTCGCGCAGCAGGCCTCCAGCGGCCTCGTCTTCGGCGTGCTGCTCGCCCTGGCGTCGGTCGGCCTCTCGCTGATCTACGGCACGACCGGCCTGTCGAACTTCGCGCACGGCGAGCAGGTCACCCTCGGCGCGATCGTCGCGTACCTCGCGGTGCAGTCCTGGGGGCTGCCGCTGCTGGTCGCGGGCCTGGTGGCCGTGCTGGTCGGCGCCGCGTCCGGCTGGCTGCAGGACGCCGGCATCTGGCACCCGCTGCGCAAGCGGCGCGTGGGCACGACCCAGCAGATGATCGTCACCATCGGCCTGTCGATGGCCCTGCAGTACACGTACCAGTTCTTCTTCGGCGGCGGCGCGCTGCGCGTGGTCACGACGAACCCGACGATGGTCGACCTCGGTCCGGTGCGGATCAGCGCCACCTCGCTGTGGTCGCTGCTGATCGCGGTCGTCGTGCTCGCCGGGGTGGCGTACTTCCTGCTCGGCACCCGCGTCGGCCGCGCCACCCGCGCCGTCTCGGACAACCCGGCCCTCGCCGCGGCGTCCGGCATCACCGTCGACCGGATCGTCCGGCTGGTGTGGGTGCTCGGCGCCGCGCTGGCCGCCCTCGGCGGCGTGCTGATGGCCCTGTACCTCAACGCCACCTCGTGGAACATGGGCGGCGCGCTGCTGCTGCTGATGTTCGCCGCGGTCACCCTCGGCGGGCTCGGCCAGGCGTTCGGCGCCCTCGCCGGGTCGATCGTCATCGGCCTGGTCGTCGAGATGTCGAACCTCGTCATCCCGAGCGACATGCGCTACGCCGGCGCCCTGCTCATCCTCATCCTCGTCCTGCTGCTGCGGCCCCAGGGCATCCTCGGTCGCGCCGAGCGGATCGGCTAAGGAGCTGTCATGGAGTGGTCCCGCATCCTCGTCAACGTGGCGGGCGAGATCTTCGCCCCGACGACCGCCGCGTACGCCCTGGCCGCCATCGGCCTGAACGTGCACTTCGGCCTCACCGGCCTGCTGAACATGGGCCAGGCCGGGTTCATGCTGCTCGGCGCGTACGGCTTCGCGATCTCCACGATCGCCGGCTGGCCCCTGTGGGCCGCCGTGCTGGTCGCCCTCGCCTGCGCCGCCGTCTTCGGCCTGCTGCTCGGCATCCCGACCCTGAAGCTGCGCGGCGACTACCTGGCGATCGTCACGATCGCCGCCGCCGAGATCGTCCGCCTGGTCGGCCGGTCCACCGCGCTCACCGACCTGACCGGCGCGTCCTCCGGGCTGCGCGGCAACTCGTACAAGGACACCTTCCAGGGCGCGTCCCCGCTGCCGGACGGGTCGTTCGCGCTCGGGCCGTTCGAGTACTCGATGAACGCCTCGAACTCCTGGTGGATCCGCATCGTCGGCTGGGCGCTCGTCGCGCTCGCCTGCCTGCTGGTGTGGCTGCTGATCCGCAGCCCCTGGGGCCGGGTGCTCAAGGGCATCCGGGAGGACGAGGACGCGGTGCGCTCGCTCGGCAAGAACGTCTACTCGTACAAGATGCAGTCGCTGGTGCTCGGCGGCGTGATCGGGGCGCTGGCGGGGATCGTCTACGTCCTGCCACGGGCCGTGCAGCCCGACTCGATGGGCCGGCCCATGACGTTCTTCGTCTGGACGATCCTGCTGCTCGGCGGCGCCGCGACCGTGTTCGGGCCCGTGCTCGGGTCGATCATCTTCTGGGTGTCGCTCATGCTGATCAAGTCCGTGATGCGCGCGGGCGTCCCCGAGTCGGTCATGCGCACCGAGCAGATCGAGCAGTTCGGCTGGATCATCGTCGGCGTCACGCTGATGCTGCTGGTGATCTTCCGACCGCAAGGCATCCTCGGCGACAAGAAGGAGCTGGCGATCGATGTCCGCTGACCTCTCCCCCACCGGCCGGGACCGCGCCGTCGCCGACCTCGCCCACGTCGCCCGCACGCCGGGCGTGCCCAAGCCCGACGCGATCGTCGTCGCCGACCAGGTCACGCGGCACTTCGGCGGCATGACCGCCGTCGACGTCGCCCACCTCGAGGTGCAGCGCGGCGCGATCACGGCGCTGATCGGGCCGAACGGCGCCGGCAAGACCACGCTGTTCAACCTGCTCACCGGGTTCGACAAGCCGTCCACCGGCACGTGGTCGTTCGAGGGCCGCTCGCTGTCCGGGGTGTCCGCCGCCAAGGTGGCCCGGTCGGGCATGGTCCGCACGTTCCAGCTCACCAAGGCGCTGTCGCGCATGACGGTGATCGAGAACATGAAGCTCGGTGCCACGAAGCAGTCCGGCGAGAACCTGTTCACCGCCCTGG
>JAPSIJ010000459.1 GCA_031178805.1 Cellulomonas sp.
ACGCGGTCCCACGACTCGGCGGTGCCCGGCGGGTAGCGCCGGTCGAGCAGCCGCACGACGTCGGCGAGGGTCGCCACCGGACCGGTGCCCGTCACGTCGCTCACGGCAGCAGCATCGTCTTGACCGCGCGGCGCTCGTCCATCGCGGCGTACGCCTCGGCGACCTCGTCCAGCGGCAGGACCAGGTCGAACACCTTCCCCGGCCGGATGGCGCCGGACCACACCTCGGGCGCGAGCTCCTCGATGTACGCGCGCACCGGGGCGATGCCGCCGCGGACGCCGACGTTGCTGCCGAACATCTGGCCCACCGGCAGCTCCGGCCCGCCGGCCGGCACGCCGACGAAGCCGACCTGGCCGCCCGGGCGGGCGGTGTCCAGCGCCTGCTGCATCGACTCCTTGGTGCCCACGCACTCCAGCACCTGGTCCGGGCCGACGCCGCCGAGCAGGTCGCGGACCGCGGCCGCGCCCTCGTCGCCGCGCTCGGCCACGACGTCCGTGGCGCCGAACTCGCGGGCGAGCGCCTGCCGGGACGCGTGCCGGGACATCGCGATCACCCGCTCCGCGCCGAGCCGGCGGGCGGCGATCACCGCGCACAGGCCGACGGCGCCGTCGCCCACCACCGCGACCGTCGAGCCCGGGCCGACGCCCGCGGACAGCGCCGCGTGGTGGCCGGTGCCCATCACGTCGGTGAGCGTCAGCACGCTGGGCAGCAGGTCGGCGTCGGGGGTGCCGGGCATCGCCACCAGCGTGCCGTCGGCCAGCGGGACGCGGACGTACTCGCCCTGCCCCGCGTCGGTGAACACGCCCTCCGCGTCCGGGCCGCCCCAGCCGCTCGACCGCTCGCACGAGGTGTGCACGCCGTTGCGGCAGTGCACGCAGGTGTTGTCGGACACGGTGAACGGGGCGACGACGAACTGGCCCGGGCGCAGCGTCCGGACGTCCGCGCCGACCTCCTCCACCACGCCGACGAACTCGTGGCCGATCCGGCGCGGCTCGGCCGTCGGCCGCACCCCCCGGTAGGGCCACAGGTCCGAGCCGCAGACGCAGGACGCCACGACGCGCACCAGGGCGTCGGTCGGGCGCTGGATCTGCGGGTCCGGGACCTGCTCGAGGCGGACGTCGTGGGGGCCGTGGATCAGGGTCGCTCGCACGCGGGCAGCCTACGTGCGGACGGCGCCGGTGGCAGCGTGTCGGTGCCGCCGCGCACACTGGGCGCCATGTGTGGCCGCTACGCGCAGACCCGTGCCGCCGACCAGCTCGAGCGCGACCTCCTGGTCGACCGGGTGCTCGGCGAGCACCGGGGACCGTCCTGGAACGTCGCCCCGACCCAGGACGTGCCGGTGGTGCTCGAGCGCGTCGAGGACGACGGGCCGCAGCGCCAGCTCCGCACCGCCCGCTGGGGGCTGGTGCCGTCCTGGGCGAAGGACGTGTCGATCGGCGCGCGGATGATCAACGCCCGCTCCGAGACCGTGCTGGAGAAGCCGGCGTTCCGGAAGGCGGCCGCCCGGCGCCGCGCCCTGGTGCCGATGGACGGCTACTACGAGTGGCAGCCGAACGAGCACGGCCCGAAGACGCCGTACTACCTGCACGGGTCCGAGCCGCTCGCCGCCGCGGGGCTCTACGAGCTCTGGCGGGACCGCAGCCGCGCCGACGACGACCCGGCCCGGTGGCTGTGGACCGTCACGATCATCACCCGGCCGGCCACCGACGCCCTCGGGCACATCCACGACCGCTGCCCCGTGCTGCTGCCCCGCGACCTGTGGGACGGCTGGCTGGACCCGGCGGTCACCGCCGCGGACGAGGTCGGGGCCATGCTGGTCGGCGTCCCCGAGCCGCACCTGACCCCCCGCGAGGTCGGGCGGGCGGTCGGCAACGTCGCCAACGACCGCCCGGACCTCGTCGAGCCGGTCGCGCCCGAGCCGGCCTGACCCCCGGCCGGCGCGGGACGGCGCCGGGCCGCGCTCAGCGTGCGCGGTAGCGCTGCACCACCGGGCAGTCGAACGGGTCGCGCGCCGACAGGCCGACCTCGTTGAGGTAGCGCACCACGATCGCGTACGACCGCAGCAGCGTCGTCTCGGTGTACGGCACGCCCCGCTCCGCGCAGTGCGCGCGCACGAGCTCCCGCGCCCGGGCCAGGTGCGGCCGCGGCATGCTCGGGAACAGGTGGTGCTCGATCTGGTAGTTCAGGCCGCCCAGCAGGAGGTTCATCGGCCAGCCGCCGACGATGTTCCGCGACGTGAGCACCTGCTTGGACAGGAAGTCCAGCCGGCTCTCGGCGGGGATGATCGCCATGCCCTTGTGGTTCGGCGCGAAGGACGCGCCCATGTACACGCCGAACACCGCGAGCTGCACGCCGAGGAACGCGGCGGCCAGGCCCAGCGGCAGGAACCAGACGACGGCGGCGACGTACAGCGTCAGCCGCAGGGCGAGCACCACGATCTCCGTGACCTTCGCCCGCGTGCCGCCCTCGCGCGCCGGGTCGCTGGCCAGCGCGGACTTCACGGACGTGACGTGCAGGTTCAGGCCCTCGAGCAGCAGCAGCGGGAAGAACGCCCAGCCCTGCACCCGCGCGAA
>JAPSIJ010000052.1 GCA_031178805.1 Cellulomonas sp.
CGCGGGTCCAGGGCGGGCTCGACTGGCTCGTCGCGACGGTCCACGGGGAGCAGGCACTGTCCGCGGAGTAGCTGTGCGACGCGCCCGTAGGCGGGTGGCGTCGCCATGGCGGGGGGCATACCGTGCCGTAGCGGCTACGAACCCCGGGCAGCATTTTCGGGCCAGACCTCTCCCTCAGGTGTCTGCGATCGCTTCGACGATCGACGAAACCGGGAACCGAGATGGCACAACGGCACGCCCCTGCGCGCGAGATCACCGTCCCCGCGGTGCTGTCGTCGGTCGCCGCGCTGCGGCACTGGGCCGTCAACGGCGGCCGCGCAGCGGGCGCGAGTCCCGGCGCCCTGGCTGCGATCGAGCTTGCCGCGAGCGAGGTGGTGACCAACGCAGTGGTGCACACCGCGGTGACGGTCGACGTGACGATGCGGCTCCACGTCGACGGCGCGGTGATGTGCTTCGAGGTGCAGGACGCCGAGCCCGGCGCGCCCCGGCTCCGCGACAGGGACGACGGCGCGCCGGGCGGCCTCGGCCTGCACATCGTCGACACGCTGTCCGAGCGCTGGGGTTACCGGCACGAGGCGGCCGGTAGGAAAGTCGTCTGGTTCACCATCCTCTTGGACCAGCGTTCCTGAGTCGCCGGCGAGCCCAGCCGTCATGCCCCCAGGCAGCCGTGGACTGAATGGCCAGTGCTGGTAGCGAGTGGTCGTCCGATCACTCCGCGGCCCGGAGTCGATGGGAAGCCGCTCGGCATCGTGGGTCCGCAGCCGGCCGATTCCATCGGCTCGAACTCGCAGGTCAGGGAAGTGCCGAGAGGTTGACTGGCGCCCCCGCATCAGGATCGGTCGTACTCGAGACCGCGCGGCTCTAGCGGCCGTCGCCAAGGTGCTGCCCGAGGTGGCCGACCAGCTGCCCGATGGCCTCAGGGACGAGCGTGTAGTACGCCCACACGCCCCGCTTCTCGCGGGTGACGAAGCCCGCCTCGGTGAGCACCTTGAGATGGTGCGAGACCGTCGGCTGGGAGAGCCCGACGGGCTCGGTGAGGTCGCAGACGCACGCCTCGCGGCCCTCGTGGGCGCCGATGATCGAGAGCAGCCGCAGGCGGGTCGGGTCGGCGAGCGCCTTCAGCGTGCGTGCGGTGCGCTCGGCGTCCTCGGCGCTCATCGTCGAGCCGGTCACGGGGCTGCAGCAGCCCGTCGACGCGGTTGAGGTCACCGGGAGCAGGTCGAAAGCCATGCCCTCATCATGCACGACGCATTGACACCCGTCGATGTTGACAGCTATCGATGTCTTGGTCCACGCTCTGAGTATCGACGGGTATCGATGCGAAGGAGGAGTGATGGCACAGGACATCCGGGAACAGGTCCGGGCCCGCTACGCCCTGGCGGCCGTGCAGGGCGCTGGGGACGCGGGCTGCTGCGGCGGTGACTCGGCCGCTGGGTGCGGGCCGACGGACCTGGTGATCGACGAGCGGTTCGGCGCCGGCCTGTACGGGGCGGAGGACGCGGCCGCGGTGCCGGCTGAGGCGCTGGCGGCCTCGCTGGGGTGCGGGAACCCGCTGCTGGTCGCCGAGCTGCGTGAGGGGGAGCGGGTGCTGGACCTGGGGTCGGGTGGCGGGATCGACGTGCTGCTGTCCGCGCGCCGGGTCGGCGCCACGGGCTTCGCGTACGGGGTCGACATGACGGACGAGATGCTCGACCTGGCCCGCGCGAACGCCGCCAAGGCCGGCGCGGGCAACGTGGAGTTCCGTAAGGGCACCATCGAGGACCTGCCCCTGGACGACGCCGCGGTCGACGTCGTGATCTCCAACTGCGTGGTGAACCTGTCCCCGGACAAGCCGGCGGTGCTGGCCGAGGCGTTCCGGGTGCTGGTGCCCGGCGGGCGGTTCGGGATCTCCGACGTGGTCGCCGAGGACCACCTGACCCCCGAGCAGCGCGCCGAGCGCGGGTCCTACGTCGGGTGCATCGCCGGGGCGCTGTCGCGCACCGAGTACCTGCAGGGGTTGGCGGCGGCGGGGTTCGTCGACGCCGAGGTCGAGTTCACCCACCCGGTCGCCGAGGGGATGCACGGTGCGATCGTGCGCGCCCGCAAGCCTGCACCGCAGGAGGCGTGATGCACCCCGACCTGTACCTGACCGTCCACCAGCAGAACGAGCGCGAGCTGGCGCGGCAGCTCGAGCTGCGCCGCGCCGCGCAGGACTGCCCGGGCTGCATCGTGCGCGCCCGCCGGCACCTGGCCGAGCTCGCCGTCCGCGTCCGGACCCGGCTCGCCGGCACCGGCCCGGCCGCGGCACCGGCCTGCTGTCCGGCCTGACCCGAGCGCGCACGAGGGCCGCAGCCCAGGTGGGGGTGCGGCCCTCGTGTCGTTCGCGGGTCAGGCGGTGACGGGCTCGACCCCGAGCTCGGCCAGCAGCGTCAGGACCCGGCCGCGGATCTCGTCGCGGATCGGGCGGACCGACTCGATGCCCTGGCCGGCCGGGTCGGCGAGCGCCCAGTCCTCGTAGCGCTTGCCGGGGAAGATGGGGCAGGCGTCGCCGCAGCCCATGGTGATGACGACGTCGGAGGCCTTGACCGCGTCGGTGGTCAGGACCTTGGGTCGCTCGGCGCGGATGTCGATGCCCTCCTCGAGCATCGCCTCCACGGCGACGGGGTTGATCTGCTCGGCGGGCATCGAGCCGGCCGAGCGGACCTCCACGGCACCGCCGGACAGGTGCCGCAGGTAGCCGGCGGCCATCTGGGAGCGGCCGGCGTTGTGCACGCAGACGAACAGGGCGGAAGGCTTGGCGGTCTCGCTCATCAGGGGTCTCCTCAGGAGTCAGGCGGGGACGGGGAGGTCGGGCAGCAGGTCGGCGAGCAGCGCCCGCACGCGGCGGTCGATCTCGTCGCGGATCGCCCGCACGCCGGTGTCGGAGGCCAGAGCAGGGTCGCCGACGGCCCAGTCCTCGTAGCGCTTGCCGGGCAAGATCGGGCAGGTGTCGCCGCAACCCATCGTGATCACGACATCCGCAGCGCGGACCGCGTCGTCGGTCAGCGGCTTGGGGAACGCCTCGGCGTCCGCCTCGAGCTCGGCGAGCAGCGGGCGGACCCCGGGGTGCACCTCGCCGGCGGGCGCGGAGCCCGCGGACCGCACGACGACGGCGTCGCCGGCGTAGTGGTGCAGCAGGGCGGCGGCGAGCTGGGAGCGGCCGGCGTTGGCGACGCAGACGAACAGCACCTGCGGGCGCTGGGCGGCGGTGGCTGCCGTTGTCGCGCGCTCGGCGTCGGCGAGGCGCTGCCGAGCGAACCGCTCGGTGTTGACCACCAGGTGGGAGCGGACTGCCGAGGACCGGGCAAGGCCGGTGTAGGACTCGCGGACGACCGTCAGCACTGCGGCGGGGTCGCGGTCGGGGAACGCGGCGGCCAGCCGGTCCGCGATCCGGGCCAGCGCGGTCTCGGCGTCGGTCAGCCCGGTCAGTGGCGACAGGTGCGCCGCTTCGGCCGCCACGGGGGCGAACGTGTCCAGCAGTGTCGTGACGGCGCCGCGCAGCGCGGGCTGCACCCGGTAATACACCCAGGTGCCGCGCCGCTCCGAGGTGAGCAGACCGACGTGCTTGAGCAGCTTCAGGTGGTGCGACACGGTGGGCTGGGACACCTCGGCGACCGTGGCGAGGTCGCAGACGCAGGCCTCGCCGGTCGGGGAGGTCGCGATGAGGGACAGCATCCGCAGGCGCAGCGGGTCGCCGAGCGCCTTGAGGGTGCCGGCCACCTGGGTCGCGGCGTCCAGGCCCATCGCGCGGTCGGCGGGCGAGGGCTGCGCTGCGCATCCCTCGCCGACGACGGCGGGGCTGGGTGTCGTGGTGGTCATGAGCGGACCTCCTGTGGTGCGACGGCGGAGACGGGACGAGCGGTGCCGGTGAACCAGCGTCGGCCGACCCACAGGCTGACGTAGACCAGCCCGACCAGGACCGGGACCTCGATGAGCGGACCGACGACGCCGGCGAGCGCCTGCCCGGAGGTGGCTCCGAACGTGCCGATCGCCACGGCGATCGCGAGCTCGAAGTTGTTGCCCGCGGCGGTGAACGCCAGCGTGGTCGAGCGCGCGTACCCCAGGCCCAGGCTCCGGCCGGACAGCATGCCGACGCCCCACATCACCGCGAAGTACACGAGCAGCGGCAGGGCGATCCGCGCCACGTCGAGCGGGCGGGAGGTGACGGCCTCGCCCTGCAGGGCGAAGAGGAGCACGATGGTGAACAGCAGCCCGTACAGCGCCCAGGGGCCGATGCGCGGGACGAATCGCACCTCGTACCAGCCGCGTCCGCGGGTGCGCTCACCGATCCACCGCGACGCGAACCCGGCGGCGAGCGGGACGCCGAGGAACACCAGGACGTTGACCGCGATCTGCCGGATCGACACGTCGAGCCCGGCGGAGTCGAGGCCGAGCCAGCCGGGCAGCACGGTCAGGTAGAACCAGCCGAGCAGCGAGAACGCCACGACCTGGAACACCGAGTTGATCGCGACCAGGACGGCGGCGGCCTCGCGGTCGCCGCAGGCCAGGTCGTTCCAGATCACCACCATCGCGATGCACCGGGCCAGGCCGACGATGATCAGCCCGGTCCGGTACTCCGGGAGGTCCGGCAGGAACACCCAGGCGAGCGCGAACATCAGCGCGGGCCCGACGATCCAGTTCAGCGCGAGCGAGCTGACCAGCAGCCGCTTGTCGCCGGTCACCGCGGCGACCCGGTCGTAGCGGACCTTGGCCAGCACCGGGTACATCATCACCAGCAGACCGAGCGCGATCGGCAGGGAAATCCCGCCGACCTCGAGCTCGGCCAGCGCTTCGCCCAGGGCCGGGACGAACCGGCCCAGCGCGAGGCCGGCAACCATCGCGAGACCGATCCACACCGGCAGCCACCGGTCGAGCGTCGACAGCCGACCCCGCGTCGTAGTCAGGTCGGGCATCTGGGCGCTCATCGGGCCACCGCCGCGGCGGCGGCGGCGGTGTCCGCGCCCTGGGCGGCGACGGCGTCCGCGGCGTCCACCTCGGCGCTCTCGACGGCGGAGGGGATCTCGGCCGGGGAGGCCGGGTCCACGTCGCCGAGCGCGGCGAGGTAGTGCTGGGCGTCGAGCGCGGCGGCCCAGCCGGAGCCGGCGGCCGTGATCGCCTGGCGGTAGGTGTGGTCGACGGCGTCGCCCGCGGCGAACACGCCCGGCAGGTTGGTCCGGGTGGACCGGCCCGCGACGACGATGTAGCCGTTCTCGTCCAGGTCCACCTTGCCGGCGAGCAGCTCCGTGCGCGGCACGTGGCCGATCGCGACGAAGATGCCGGTCGCGTCGTGCTCCCGGGTCTCGCCGGTGCTCAGGAACGTCGCCTCCTCGACCGCGGAGTCACCGCCGCCGACGACGATGATGTCCTGGTCCTTGAAGAAGAACCCGTCGCAGGTGGCGCACCAGGACACGCCGCGGCCGGAGAGCCGCTTCTCGTCCGGCAGGCCGAGCTCGCGGTAGGCGGAGCCGGTGGACAGGATCACCGAGCGGGCGCGGATCGTCTCGCCGCCGCCGGTGACGACCGTCTTGACCGGGCCCGCGAGGTCGAGCGAGACGGCGTCGTCCCACAGCACCTCGGCACCGAACCGCTCGGCCTGCTTCTGCAGGTTGTCCATCAGGTCCGGGCCCAGGATCCCGTCGGGGAAGCCGGGGAAGTTCTCGACGTCGGTGGTGTTCATGAGCGCACCGCCCGCGGTGACGGAGCCGGCCACCACGTAGGGGGACAGGCCCGCGCGCGCCGCGTAGATCGCGGCGGTGTACCCGGCGGGTCCGGAGCCGACGATGACGATGTCCCTGAGGCGCGCTTGGTTCGACACACCTCTATGTTGACATGCCTCGATGCAGCCCGGAAGGCGCCAGCGAACTTGGGCCCGGGACGCGCACACGGCGAGCCCTGGGTCATGGCCCAGAGGTCGAGGACGACATGGGCGACCCTCCGACGAGCGAGTACACGCCGTCTCGGAAGGCCAGCACCCGTCAGGCGGCATCTAGCGGCGGCCCCGGCCGAGGTCAGGAGGAACCGACGCCCCGGTGGCCGCCGACGTGGTCAAGGGTCGACGGCGTACCTGCGCGCCACGGTCCAGGTGTTCCCGGCTGGATCTGCGTCGAACTCCAGACGGTGCACGGCCGTGTGCACCAGGAGCAGACCCCGGCCGCCGAGGGCGAGGTCGTCCGGACGCGGCGGGTGCAGATCCACGTCCGCGGGCAGCGCGTCGTCGTGGAACGTCGCCATGAGTTCGCTCGCCGTGGAGAACACGCGCGCCTCGACCTGCACCGGGCCGGGACCTCGTGGACGTGCGTGCTCGACGACGTTGGAGCCGATCTCGATCACGGCCGTCTCGAACAACCACCGATCCGGGTCGGAGACTCCCGGCGTGCCCACACACACCTGCTCGACAGCCGCGGCCAGACGCCCGAGAAACTCCAGATCGGCTATCGCGACCACGTACTCGCTCGAGTGAACCGACTCTGCCCCCATGCCGCCCCCTGCATCGTGGTCCGCCATTGTCCCGCCTACTGTGGCGCGCGACGTAGTGACACACATCTCCGCAGAGCTGCTCCCGCCGAAGAACGCCCCTCGGCACCTCGGCCAGCCGCGTTCAGGTGTCCACCGCGCGACGGCTACCTCAACCGGCGCCCCGGGACGGCCGATATGCTCCATGGAGCCCGTGACGCACCCCTGGTGTCACGGGCTCTTGCCTGCACCGGCTCCTCCACGTTCCCTACGGCGGGGGAGACGTGCGACCAGCCGGATGATCTCTGGCGCAGCCTAGGGCTCGCGGATCCCCTGTCCGGCGCTTCGGCTACTGTGCCGCGCGTGGGGACCTCACCTTTGACGAACCGTGTCGGCCAGGTGTTCGTGCCCGTCCGGGACATGCCGGCAGCCGTCGCCTGGTACAGCGCCCTGCTCGGGCTCGAGCCGGGCGCCGCCACGCACGAGGACCGGATCTACGACCTGCCCGCCGTGGGCGACGTCGGGATCTCGCTCGATGCGCACCAGCCGGCGTTCACAGCCGACGGACCCCCACGCTTCTTCTGGTGGGTGGACGACCTGCACGCAGTGCGCGGCCACCTCGCAACGCTCGGGGTCGAACCGAGCATGGACGTCACCGACATCGGCTCGGTGTCCATCCTGCAGTTCCGCGACCTCGACGGGAACCTGCTCATGGCCTGCCAGCGGAACGACGGCCCTCAACCGGGTGAGGCTCCGTGAGCGGGAGCAGGCGGGCTCGCTCGATCCCCGCGGTCACAGGTCCTTACCCGCACCGCACCAGCGACATCGGCGCGCGGGCAAGCAGGTGAGCTGACCGCGCGAGATCGACGGTGGCGCGCCCTGGTCAGCGGGGGCGGGTGGCCGACTCCGTCGGTGTTCGGGAGCGGCTCTCCTGATCTCACGCGGTATCGTCGCAGGTCAGAGCGATACGCGGACTACTAGCGGCACGTCTGCGTATCGGGAGTGGTCGTACCCGACCGGGTGAGCGCGGCGGTGCTTGAGCGTGCATGATTGCGCAGTAGCGCAAACATGCAAGGATCGTCAGGTGCTGACAGCTCTTGCCGTGCCGACCTATCGCCGCCTGCTCGCCGCACAGGTGATCTCCCTGGCGGGGACGGGTCTGACGACGGTGGCCCTGGGCCTGCTCGCCTACGACTTCGCGGGCGCAGGGGCGGGGCTGGTGCTGGGCACGGTGTTCGCGATCAAGATGCTCGCGTACGTCACGGTCGCTCCCGTGGCGGCTGCACTGGTGCACGCAGCGCCACCTCCGGCTGTGCTGGTCGCCGCGGACCTGGTGCGCGTCGTGGTAGTCCTCGGCCTCCCGCTGGTGTCGTCGGTGTGGCACGTCTACGTGCTGGTTCTGGTGCTCCAGGCGGCCTCGGCGGTGCACACGCCGGCATTCCAGGCCGCCCTGCCTCGAGTGCTGCAGGACGAGCGCCGGTACACCGAGGCGCTGTCGCTGTCCCGAATGAGCGAGGACCTGGAGATGGTGCTGTCACCGCTCCTGGCTGCCGCGCTGCTGCTCGCCGTGCCGAGCTCCGACCTGTTCGTCGGCACAGCGATCGGGTTCGCGGTGTCCGCGCTGCTCGTCTCCCGTCTGCGCCTGGGGCGGCCCCTTCCCCTCGGGGACGACGTTGCGCCCTTCACCGAGCGCGCGCGTCGAGGCGTCGCGCTGATGCTCCGGACGCCGGCCCTGCGGGCCGTGCTGGCGCTGAACATGGCGGTCGGGGCCGGGGGAGCGTTCGTGCTGGTGCAGTACGTCGTCATCGCGAGGGAGGCCTACGGCCGGGGTGAGGGCGCGGCAGCGCTGCTGATGGCCGCGCTCGGGGCGGGGTCGATCACCGTGGCACTGCTCCTCCCGCGCGCGCTCGAGGCGCTGCCGGAGCGCGCGCTGATGCTCGGCGGCGGCGGGCTGCTCGTCGTGGCCACAGCAGCGGTCGCGGCGGCCGTGCAGGTACCGGGGACCGGGGGACTGGTCCTGGTGGGCGCCCTGTTCCTGCTCGTCGGGGCGGGGTGGGCAGCCGGTGAGACGCCGGTGGGGCGCATCATCACCCGCACCACCCGGGAGCACGACCAGCCCGCGGTCTTCGCCGCGCAGTTCTCGCTGTCCCACGCGTGCTGGCTCGTCACCTACCCGCTGGCCGGCTGGATCGGCAGCCGAGGCCTCGGGACTGCGGCGCTCGTCCTGGCCGCACTCAGTGCAGCCGCTCTGGTGGCGGCTGCCGCGCTGTGGCCCGCCCGGGATCGCGCCGCGCGCGTGGCAGGCTGAGCACGTGAGCGCCGACACCACCCGGGCGGCCGTCCGCGACGCCGAGCTCGACACCGCAGTCGACGTGCTGCGCCTGCTCGCCGACCGGACGCGGCTGGCGATCCTGGCCTTGCTCCACGACGGCGAGCTTTCCGTCGGTGCCATCGCCGAGTGTCTTTCACGGCCGGTTCCCGGCGTCTCCCAGCACCTCGCCAAGCTACGCACCGGCCGCCTGGTCACCACCCGCCGGGACGGCGCCACCGTCTACTACCGACTCACCAACGAGCACATCGACGCGCTCGTCCTCAACGTCCTCCACCAGGCCGAGCACCTGCGCTACGACACCCCGCCGCACCACCTCTGACCTACCGACGGGGTAGGGGAGAATGCGGCATCGCCGCAGGTCAGGGCGATACTCCGACTAGTACTGGTACCTGTGGCACCACCGTTGGTCGTGCTCCGTGGCGGGAGCGTCTGCGGACGCCGGCTCCCGCCGTTCGGAACGACCGCCCAGGAGCCCCTGCCGGCGGACGTCAGACGTCGAGTACCACTCCCAGGTGGGTGAGACCATCGGCCAGCAGCGCGCTGCACCCCGCCACGGCGAGCCGCCGCGGGTCGCGCAGCTCGACCATCGTGACGTCCTCGACGTCGCGGACAGGGGAGAGGGGCTCGCAAGACGTCGAGGACTGCGATGAGCCCGGAGTGCCGGACGTCGATCGGGTCGCCCGCGCTGTCGCGCACGACGACGAGGTCGGACTCGTGCCACGAGAGCACGTGCGCCGCCGTCACTTCGCATTCCTCGACCAGTTCTCGACGCAGCGTCTGGTCTGGAGTCTCACCGACCTCAGGCGTGCCGCCCGGAAGATCGAGCAGTCCCGTGTACGGTCCCCAGGGACGCGCGGATCAGGGGAACACGGCCGTCGGCCTCGATCCAGATCCCGTGGATCCCGCGATGCTGCACACCGGAGACGGTGTCACGTGCCAGGTCGGTAGGCCAGAACCGCCGTCGTCACCGCGACACCGCAGTCGCGGACCTCGAAGGGGATCGCCTCGGTGAACCGGATGGCGAAGGACTTCCCAGCCGGTGCCGCCCAGCTGCCCGCAGCGACGAGGGGAGCCGTACTACTGGCACCTCTGCGTATCACGATCAGGCGTACTCCAGCGTTCGAAGCGAGCTGGTCGCAACCGCGGACCAGCGCCGACCGCGTCGGAATCGGCTCGACCAGCGGGGCGTCGTCGGTGGGAGACTGCGCGTCGTGCGCACCGACATCCCACTGGAGCAGGTCTTCGACTGGCGCGGGCGGCAGGTCCATTGGACCCGCTTCGGGGCCGGCCCCGCAGTCGTCTTCTGCCACGGCACCCCGTGGTCGTCGTGGTTGTGGGGCCCCTACGCGCAGGCACTGGCTCGCGACTTCACCGTCCACCTGTGGGACATGCCCGGCTACGGCGCCTCCTCCAAGAACCCCGACCACGCCGTCTCCCTCGACGTCCAGGGCGAACTGCTCGCCGATCTGCTGGCGTACTGGGGCCTCGACGCACCGCACGGCGCCCCGCACGTCATCGCTCACGACTTCGGCGGCGCGGTCTCGCTGCGCGCCCACCTGCTGCACGGCGCCCGCTACGCCTCCTTGGCGCTCGTCGATGTCGTCGCCCTGGCCCCCTGGGGTTCGCCGTTCTTCCGCCTCGTCCACGAGAACGCCGATGTCTTCGCCGCCCAGCCCGCTGCCGTGCACGCCGGAGCGGTGCGCGCCTATATCGCCGGCGCCAGCCACCGTGGCTTGACCGGCACGCAGCTCGACGCCCTGCTGGCACCGTGGACGACCCGGGAAGGGCAAGCGGCGTTCTATCGCCAGATCGCCCAGGCGGACGAGGTGTTCACCGACGTGCTCGAATCCCGCTACCGGTCGCTCGACCTGCCCGTTCACGTCGTGTGGGGCACCGAAGACACCTGGATCCCCGCCGACCGGGCCCACCGCCTGGCCGACCTCATCCCCGGCGCGCGCCTCACTCTCGTTCCCGACGCCGGCCACCTCATCCAGCTCGACCAGCCCGTGCACTTGGCCACCACGTTGCGGGCTTGGCTCGCCGAGCAGGGTTGACCGCGCCCTGAGTCCGATCGGGGCGCCGGGCACCACCGGCTGCGTGTGTGGCGTCAGATGTGGTACCCAGGCTGC
>JAPSIJ010000460.1 GCA_031178805.1 Cellulomonas sp.
GAGTCGTACCCCGGGATGACCCGAGGACCGGGCCGGGGGCGGACGACGCGGCCACCCCGGGCTCCGTAGCGTCGTCCTCGTCACCGCACCCGACCACAGGAGCACCGCCGTGGACCCGTTCGTCCCGCACCCCGCCGGCACCGCCGGCCCCGTCCCGCCCGCCGGCCCGCCCGCGCACGCCGCCGGCGAGGCCGCCGTCCGCGCCCGCGGCCTGACGAAGGTGTACGGCCGCGGCGAGGCGGAGGTGCGTGCCCTCGCCGGGGTGGACGTCGACTTCGCCGCCGGGGAGTTCACCGCGATCATGGGCCCGTCGGGCTCCGGCAAGTCCACGCTGATGCACGTGCTCGCGGGGCTGGACGCCGCGACCGCCGGCTCGGCGTTCCTCGGCCGCACGGACGTCACCACGCTGGACGACGACGCGCTGACCCGGCTGCGCCGGGACCGCGTCGGGTTCGTGTTCCAGTCGTTCAACCTGCTGCCGATGTTCACGGCCGAGCAGAACATCCTGCTGCCGCTGGAGCTCGCCGGGCAGAAGGTCGACCGCGCGTGGTTCGACACCCTGGTCGGCACGCTCGGCCTCGGCCAGCGCCTCACGCACCGGCCGTCGGAGCTGTCCGGCGGCCAGCAGCAGCGCGTCGCCATCGCCCGGGCGCTGATCGCCAAGCCGGAGGTCGTGTTCGCCGACGAGCCGACGGGCAACCTGGACTCCCGGGCGGGCGCCGAGGTGCTCAGCTTCCTGCGCCGGTCGGTCCGCGAGCTCGGCCGCACGATCATCATGGTCACGCACGACCCGACGGCCGCCGCCTACGCCGACCGCGTGGTGCTGCTGGCCGACGGCCGGATCGCGGGCGACATCGTCGACCCGACGCCCGAGGCCGTGCTCGCCGGGCTGGACGCGCTGCGCCAGCTCGAGGTCACCGACGTGCCGGCGGGTGCGTGATGTGGCGGCTCACCCTGGCGCAGATGCGCCGCAGCCTCGGCCGGCTGACCGCCGCGGGCATCGCCATCGCGATCGGCACCGCGTTCGTCGCGGCGACGCTGCTCGCCGGTGACGTGATCCGGCGGATCTCCTACGACTCCGTCACCGCGTCCTACGGGACCGCCGACCTGATCGCGCAGACCCCGACGGCGCTGACGGACGCCGCCGTGGCGGCGGTGCGCGCGGAGCCCGGCGTGGCCGCCGCCGATCCGCACGTCATCGTCCCGTACGTGGAGCTCACGGCCGGCGAGAAGGCGATCACGCAGACCTTCGTGCCCGTCCCCGGGGACGACGCCTTCGACACCCAGCGGGTCACGGACGGCGAGCTGCCGGCGGGCGACGGCGAGATCACCCTGCCCGAGCGCGCCGCCGAGCGGCTCGACGTCGCCGTCGGCGACGAGGTCACGGTGTCCTACTACGAGTGGCACAACCCCGACGGCGCCGCGGACGGCGGGACCTACGCCGAGCGGACGCAGGACGTCACCGTGGTCGGCGTGACCACCGACCCGACGTCGGCGTGGGCCTCGTACGGCGGCGCCGCGATGGCGACCACCGCCGACGCGCTGCACTGGTCCGGCTGGGGCCAGGACGCGGGTCCCCAGCCCCTCGAGGTCGCCGACTCCCGGCAGCTGCTGATCGCCGTGGACCCCGGCGCCGACACCGCCGCGGTGCAGGACGCCGTGCAGGAGGTGCTGAGCACGGACGCCGGCGAGTCCTCGGTGCTGACCCGGGACGCCGCCGCCGAGCGGGCCATCTCCGGCGACGGCACCGGGCCCGTGCTGATCGTGGTGCTCGCGTTCGCCGCGGTCGCCATGCTGGTCGCCGGCCTGGTGATCGCCAACACGTTCCAGGTGCTCGTCGCCCAGCGCACCCGCACCCTGGCGCTGCTCCGCTGCGTCGGCGCCGTCCGCTCGCAGGTCCGCCGCTCCGTGCTGCTGGAGGCCGCCCTGGTGGGCGTCGGGGCGTCCGTGGCCGGCGTGGTCCTGGGCACCGGCCTGGTGCAGGCCGCCCTGTGGGTGCTGCAGGGCGCCGACCTGCCGTTCCCCGTGCCGTCCGTCGTGCGCCCCACGGTCGCCAGCGTGCTCGCGCCGCTGGTGGTGGGCGTGCTCGTCACCGTGCTCGCCGCGCTCACCCCGGCCCGGATCGCGACCCGGGTCGCCCCGATCGCGGCGCTCCGGCCCGCCGACGCCCCCGCCCCGGGCAGCCGCGCCGGCCGGTTCCGCCTGGTGGTCAGCCTGCTCGGGGTCGTCGGCGGCGGCCTGATGCTCGTCGGCGGCGTCGCGCTCTCCGGCACCGACCAGGTCGCGCTGGCCGTCGGCATCGCGGTGCTCGGCGGCGGCGTGTCCTTCGTCGGCCTGCTCGTCGGCGCCGTGTTCTGGATGCCGCGCGTCGTGGCCGCCACCGGCCGCCTGGTCGGCCGCGCCGGGATGCCGGCCCGCCTGGCCGCCGCGAACACCGGGCGCAACCCCGCCCGGACGGCCGCCACCAGCACCGCCCTGCTCATCGGCGTCACCCTGGTCGCGATGATGAGCACCGGCGCCGTCACGGCGCGGGCCACCCTCGGCGGGGAGCTCGACACCCGCTACCC
>JAPSIJ010000001.1 GCA_031178805.1 Cellulomonas sp.
CCGGACACCCCGAGGCCGAGCGTGAACCGGCCGCCGGACAGGTGGTCCAGGGTCAGCGCGGCCATCGCGGTGGCGGTCGGCGTCCGCGCGGCGATCTGCGCGACCGCCGTGCCCAGCCGCACGCGCTCGGTGCGCGCGCCCCACCACGCGAGCGGGGTGAAGGCGTCCGAGCCGTACGCCTCCGCGGTCCAGACGGAGTCCAGGCCCAGCCGGTCGGCGGCGAGCACCGCCTCGGCCGCGCCGGGCGGGGGACCCGCCGACCAGTACCCCGTGTGGTAGCCGAGCCGCATGCCGCCTCCTTCGCCGGCGCGCTCGCCGGTGAGCGCGTCCGCCGCCCATCGTGCCGCAGGTCCGGGCCGTGCGGGGCTGCGACGTGCGCGGTCACCCCCGGGGACGTCCGGCGGGCGGGGCCCCGCCGCGCCGGCCGCCCGGCGCCAGCACGGCCACCGAGCGGCGCAGCACCCCGGGCCGGGCGGCCAGCGCCTCCGGCACGCCGGGCTCCGAGCGCGCGCAGGCGAGCACGACCCCGAGCGCGAACAGCGTCGCGACGAGCGCCGAGCCGCCGGCGGACACCAGCGGCAGCGGGACGCCGATCACCGGCGCCAGGCCGATCACGGTGCCGATGTTCACCAGGGCCTGCGCCAGCACCCACGCCAGCACCGCGCCGGTCACGATCCGGGCGAACGGGTCGGGGTGCCGGCCGATCACCCGCAGCATCGCGGACGCCATCACGCCGAGCAGCGCGAGCACCAGCAGCGTCCCCGCCAGGCCGAGCTCCTCGCCGATCACGGCGAAGATGAAGTCGTTGTGCGCCTCCGGCAGGTAGGACCACTTCTGCCGGGACTGCCCCAGGCCGAGCCCCAGCCAGCCGCCGGACGCCAGCGCCCGGACGCCCTGGGTGGTCTGGTAGCAGCTGCCGAGGGGGTCGCAGTCGCCGCCGAGCCAGTCGCTGATCCGCTGCACCCGGCGCGGGGCGGCGAGCGCGAGCCCCACGAAGCCGACCGCCGCGGCGCCGCCCGCGACCGCGAACAGCCGCAGCGGCGCCCCGGCGACGAACAGCGCGCCGGCGACGAGGGTGGCCATCACCAGCGAGGTGCCGACGTCGTGGCCGACGAGGGTCAGGCACACCGCCAGCGCGGCGCCGGGCAGGGCGGGCAGCGCCGCGGTGCGCCAGTCGGCGATGCCGCGCTGCCGGTCCGCGAGCACGGCGCCCAGCCACAGCGCGAGCCCCACCTTGAGCACCTCGGCGGGCTGCCCGACGACCGGTCCCAGCGCGACCCAGCTGCGCCGCGTGCCCTCGCTGACGCCGAGCGGCGTGAACACGAGCAGCTGCAGCACCAGGGCGCCGAGCAGCAGCGGCCCACCCAGCCGGCGGTAGAGCCGCAGCGGCACCCGCGCGGCGACGAGCAGCACCACCAGCCCGGCGGCGGCGTACCGGACCTGGCCGGCGGCCAGGGCGTAGGGCGACCCGTGCTGCACGATCGAGTCCACCGAGGAGGCGGACAGCACCATCACCTGGCCGAGCACGAGCAGGGTGAGGGTCGCGCCGAGCAGCAGGTGGTGGCTCGTGCCGGCGTCCGGGGGCGCCGGGCCGGGCGGTGGGGGCGCGCGCATGCGGGCCAGTGTCACCACGGCCGGGGCACGCACAGCGCCGTCCGGGGGACCACCCAGCCGGCGCCCGCGGGGCAGCACCTAGGGTGTGGCCCGAAGGCGCGCACCCCTCGCGCCGCCCCCCGCACGGAAGGACCCGCCATGCCCGGCGCCGCCCACCACATCGCCCTCGTGGCCCACGACAACAAGAAGGTCGAGCTGCTCCGCTGGGCGGAGTTCAACCGGGGCACGCTGTCCCGGCACCACCTCTACGCCACGGGCACGACCGGCACGATGCTGGAGTACGAGCTCGGCCTGCCGGTGACCCGGCTGCTGTCCGGCCCGGTCGGCGGCGACCAGCAGATCGGCGCCAAGATCGCCGAGGGCGTCATCGACATGCTGATCTTCCTGTGGGACCCGCTGGAGCCGCAGCCGCACGACCCCGACGTGAAGGCGCTGCTGCGGATCGGCGCGGTGTGGAACGTCCCGATGGCGTCCAACGTCGCCACGGCGGACATGCTGATCTCCTCGCCGATGCTCAGCGAGGCGTGGACCAGCCGCCCGGAGATCGCCTCGCGCGGCTGGGAGGGCGGGACGCCGGCCGTCTGACGTCGGGAGCGACCGCCCGCGCCCGGCGTCAGATGTAGATCGCCGGGTCGTCGACCTCGGGCTCGGGCGGGGCGGCGGACGGCTTCTGCCGGATCCGCGCGGGCACGCCGACGGCCACGGCGCCCGCCGGGACGTCCTTGAGCACGACCGCGTTGGCGCCGATCTGCGCGCCGTCGCCGATCCACACGGCGCCGAGCACCTTGGCGCCGGCGCCGACCACCACGCCGTCGCCGACGGTCGGGTGCCGCTTGCCGCGCTTCATCGTCTTGCCGCCGAGCGTCGCGCCGTGGAACAGCACGACGTCGTCGCCGATCACGGCGGTCTCGCCGACCACGACGCCCATGCCGTGGTCGATGAACAGGCGGCGCCCCACCGTCGCCCCGGGGTGGATCTCCACCCCGGTCAGGGCGCGGGCGGCCTGCGACAGGAGCCGGGCCGGCAGGCGCAGGCCCGGCTCCCGCCACATGCGGTGCGCCACCCGGTGCAGCCACACGGCGTGCAGGCCGGGGTAGGCGAGGGCGACCTCGACCCGCGAGCGCGCCGCGGGGTCGCGGCGCTGCGCGGCCTCCAGGTCCTCGCGCAGGGTGCGCGCGAAGGCCCGCGCGCGCCGCCAGTGCTCCGCCGCCCCGGCGGTCCGCGCGGGACCGGCCGGGCCGTCGGGGCGCACCGGGGTCGGCAGCACCGGCCCGGGGGTGCCCGGTCCGGTCGCGCCGCCCTGCTGCGGCAGTCGGGTGGTCGAGGTCATGGTGATCAGTCCAGGAGGTCGGCGTACAGGACGGAGGACAGGTAGCGCTCGCCGAAGGACGGGATGATCACGACGATCAGCTTCCCGGCGTTCTCGGGGCGCTTGCCGAGCTCGACCGCGGCGTGCAGCGCGGCGCCGGAGGAGATGCCGACGAGCAGGCCCTCCTCGCGGGCGGCGCGGCGGGCCACGGCGACGGCGGTCTCGGCGTCGACGTCGATGATCTCGTCGTAGACGCCGGTGTCGAGGATCTCGGGCACGAAGTTGGCGCCGATGCCCTGGATCTTGTGCGGGCCGGGCTGGCCGCCGTTGAGGATCGGCGACTCCGCGGGCTCGACGCCGACGATCTGCACGCCGGGCTTGCGCTCCTTGAGCACCTGGCCGACGCCGGTGATGGTGCCGCCGGTGCCGATGCCCGCGACCAGGATGTCGACGGCGCCGTCGGTGTCGGCCCAGATCTCCTCGGCGGTGGTGCGGCGGTGGATCGCCGGGTTGGCCTCGTTGGCGAACTGGCGGGCGAGGATCGCGCCCGGCCGCTCGGCGACGATCTCGTTCGCCCGGTTCACGGCGCCCTTCATGCCCTCGGAGCCGGGGGTGAGGATCAGCTCGGCGCCGTAGGCCCGCAGCAGCGCGCGGCGCTCCTTGGACATGGTCTCCGGCATGGTCAGCACGACGTCGTAGCCGCGGGCCGCGCCGACGAACGCGAGCGCGATGCCGGTGTTGCCGCTGGTCGCCTCGACGATGGTGCCGCCCGGCTGCAGCTCGCCCGACGCCTCGGCGGCGTCGACGATCGCGACGCCGATCCGGTCCTTGACCGAGCTCGCCGGGTTGTAGAACTCCAGCTTGCCGACGATGGTCGCGCCCGCGCCCTCGGCCAGCGCGTTGATCCGCACCAGCGGGGTGTTGCCGATGAGCTGCGTCGCGTCGTCGTAGATCCGTGCCATGTCCTCGTCCGTCCTGTCGTTCCTACGGGGTGCCTGCGGGTGCGGTGCGCACGGCAGGACGGTGCCCGCCGTGGGTCGAGGGCGAGCGCTGGTGCCTCGGGTGCCCGCGGTGCGGGCGTCGGCCGGCGTGCGGCGGCGCGACCAGCGCTCTACCGACAGCGACAGGCGGTCGCGACGCGGGGGGCGGGGACGGCGGCGTGGCGGCGCGTCCGGGGGAGCGCGGTGCTCGGCGCGGTGCGGCGCATGCCCGGCTCCCTTCCTGCGTCAGGTCGGCGTCGGGGCCGACGGGCCCGACAGTAGCCGTAACGCACGGACCCCCACAAAGATGCCCGCGGGCCCCGATCGGGTGACGGCTCACCCGTCCACGGTGCGGCAGCGCCCCGGACCCCGCCACCCGGGCCGGGTGGCACAGCGCCGGCCGGCGGCCGTGGCACGATGCCCGGCATGCGGGTGGACGACGCGGTCACGGACGTGCTGGGCGGCGAGTGGGTGCAGCGGACCCTGCACCTGCGCCCGGACAGCCAGGGCGAGGCCGTCGCGACGCTGGTGCACCGCCGCGACGCCGCCGCGGACCGCACCCGGCCCGCGGTGCTGTACGTGCACGGGTTCGTGGACTACTTCTTCCAGACGCACGTCGCCGACGCGCTCGCGGACCGCGGTCACGACCTGTACGCGCTGGACCTGCGGGACTACGGCCGGTCCATCCGGCCGGGGCGGGAGCCGAACCACACCCGCGACCTCGCCGGGTACGCGGAGGAGATCGACGCCGCCGTCCGGCTGGTGCGGGCCGAGCACGACCGGGTGGTGCTGCTCGGGCACTCGACCGGCGGGCTGATCGCCGCGCTGTGGGCGCACCACCGCCGGGGCCGCGGGCTGGTCGACGCGGTGGTGCTGAACTCGCCCTGGCTCGCGGTGCGCGGCACGTGGGTCGAGCGCGCGGTGCTCGCCCCGCTGCTGCAGCACCTCGTCGGCCGGGTGGCCCCGCGCCTGGTGGTGTCGCACCTCGCCGAGCACTACGGCCGCGCGCTGCACGCCGAGGGCGGCGGCGAGTGGGCCTACGACCTGGCGTGGAAGCCGCACGCCGGGTTCCCGGTGCGCGCGGGGTTCGTCCGGGCGGTGCGCCGCGGGCAGGCCGAGGTCGCCCGGGGCCTGGACGTCGACGTGCCGGTGCTGGTGCTCGCCTCGGACGCCACCGGCCCGGACGACCGGTGGCACGACAACCTGCTCACCACCGACTCGGTGCTCGACGTCGCGGACATGCGCCGGCTCGCGCCGCGGCTCGGCCCGGACGTCACCTACGAGGAGGTGCCCGGCGGGGCGCACGACCTCGCGCTGTCGCCCCTGCCGGCGCGGACCCGGTACCTCGACGCCGTCGCGGCGTGGCTGGACCGGGTGCCGGACCGCGCCGGTCGGCGGGGCGACCGCCCGGCCGGCTAGTCCTGCAGGCGCTCGGCGCCCTCGGCGAGGTCGGGGCTGCGCTCGGGCTGGGGCACGCAGAGCTCGAGCGCACCGGGGCGCACGGTCACCGCGAGGGTGCGGCCGGGCTCGATGACGTCGCCGTCCAGCTGCCGCGGCTCCTCGTGGGTGCTGACGATCCGGATCCGCGACGCCCGCAGCACCTCCAGGTGCGCGACGCGCTCGCGGCGGCGCAGCACGGCCCAGGACGTCTGCGCCCAGTGCCCCAGGGACCGCGGGGCGAGGACCGCCACGTCCATCTGCCCGTTGTCGGGCTCGGCGTCGGCCAGCAGCCGGACCCCGCCCTGCAGGCGCCCGACGTTGCCGACCAGCACGGAGCGGGCCCGGCGGCGCAGCGGCGGGTCGTCGTCCAGGTGGATCTGGACGGACATGCTGCGGTCCCGCAGGTGCCGGAGCGCGGAGAACACGTAGGCGACGGGCCCCAGCTTGGCCTTCAGGGTCGTGGAGGCGTCCTCGAGCAGCGCCGCGTCGAAGCCCATCCCGGCCATGACGACGAACGCGCTGCCGTCGACGTCGCCCACGTCGATCCGGCGGCGCCCGCGCTCCGTCGCGAGCCGCACGGCCGCGCCCGGGTCGTCCGGCACGCCGAGGTTCACCGCGAGCAGGTTCCCGGTGCCCGCGGGGAGCACGGCCAGCGCGGTGTCCGTGCCGGCGAGGCCCTCGATGCACGAGCGCACCGTGCCGTCCCCGCCGCAGACGAACACCACCTGCGCGCCGTCCTCGACCGCCTGGCGCGCCTGGCCGGCGCCCGGGTCGTCCTCAGTCGTCTCCACCCACTCCGGCAGCGGCCAGCCCGCCTCGGTCAGCGCCGCCTCGACCGCCTCGCGGCGCGCCGCCAGGTCGTCCACCCGCACCGGGTTGAACACGACGACGGAGCGCAGCGGCCCGGCGTCCCGCGCGGTGCCGGGCGCGTCGGGGTCGGGGGCTGTCGTGGCCGGGTCCCCGGCGTTCGTCGAGGTCATCTCGTCTCCTTCGGTGCGGCACCCGGGAGCAGAGGGTCCGGCGGTGTCCGGTGCGGGCGCTCGCGCAGACGGCAGTCCACCACGGCGCGCCCGGCGCGGCACGTCAGAACAGGGGCCAGGGCACCGGCGGCATGCCGCCCTCGGGGCCCGGCAGCACACCGTCCGCGAGCAGCCGGTCGCAGCGGTCGGCGAGCGCCGTGACCTCGGCCGGGTCGAGCAGCGCGGCGAGCTCCGCGCCGAGGTCCGCGGCCAGGCCGGCGCGCACCCGCTCGACGCCCGCGCGCTCCTCGGCGGTCAGCGGCTCGCCGACCCAGCCCCAGAGCACGGTCCGCAGGTGCGGCTCGACGTGGAAGGTCACGCCGTGGTCGACGCCGAGCCGGCGGCCGTCGGCCAGCGGCAGCACGTGCCCGCCCTTGCGGTCGGCGTTGTTCAGCAGCACGTCGAGCACGCACATCCGGCGCAGCGCGGGGGAGTCCTCGTGCAGCAGCGTGACGGGGTGCCCCTCCTCGTCGCCGCCCTCCAGCACGGTGCGCCAGCCGGTCGCCGGCACCGCGTCGGACGGGACCACGTCCACGGGGTCCTGGTCGGCGTCGGGCTCCTGCCAGAGCTGCACCATCCCCGGGCCCAGCGGCCCGTCGCGCAGCCAGGTGCGGGGGACCACGCCCCAGCCGGTCGCCTCGGACACCCGGTAGGCGGCCACCTCGCGGTGCGCGAGCGTGCCGTCGGGGAAGTCCCACAGCGGCTTCTCGCCGGCGACGGGCTTGTAGACCACGCGCACGTCGCCGAGCCGGGCGAGGAACGTGGCGTTCGAGGCGACGGTGATCCGGCCGACGACCTCCAGCGGGCCGTCCTCCGGCCCGGTGCCGGGCGCGTCGGGCAGGTCGGGCTGCGTCACCGGTCCCCGTCGGCGGGGCAGTCGTGGCCGTCGGGGTCCACCGGCTGCCCGCACCGCGGGCACGTCGGCCGGCCGGCCTGCACCACCCGGCGGGTCCGCTGGGCGAAGGCGCGCGCGGTGCCGACCGGCATCCGGACGACCAGCGCCTCCTCCGGCTCCGTGCCCTCCAGCGCCTCGGCCTCCTCCTCGGACTCGACCTCGACCACCGGGAACGCCTCGACGACGATCTGCGCGGTCGTCGCGTCCCAGCTCAGCCGCATGGACCCGAGGCGGAAGTCCTCCTCGATCGGCAGGTCGAGCGGGGCGTCGTCGCGCAGCTCGACCGGCGCCTGCGCGGGCACGCTGAACCGGTTGTCCTCCTCGACCATCAGCTGGTCGAGGATCTCGTCGATCTTCTCGGCGAGCACGGCCGACCACTCCTTCTCCAGCGCGACGCTGGTGATGCGGGAGCCGGTGCGGGCCTGCAGGTAGAACGTGCGGGACCCGGGGCGCCCCACGGTGCCGACCACGACGCGGTCGGGCCAGTCGAACAGGTGGACGAGCGTGGGCATGCCCCCATGCTAGGAGCGGACGCCCACACCGGCACCGCCGCCGACCGGGGCGTCGCCGACGGGCGCGGCGCCGCGCAACCAGGACAGGTCGCCGGCGTCCGTGTTGGTCGCGACCACGTCCGGCCGGGTCGGGCCGTACCGCACGACGGACACCGACGCCGGCCCGGCGCCGATCCGCTGGAACAGGTCCAGGTGCATCCCGAGGGCGTCCGCGAGCAGCGCCTTGACGATGTCCCCGTGCGTGACGACCGCGAAGACCGCACCGGGGCCGTGCTCGGCCTCGACCGCGGCGTCGTGCTCCCGGACCGCCGCGACGGCGCGCGCCTGCATCGCGCGCAGGGACTCCCCGCCCGGGAAGACCGCGGCGCTGGGCTGGGTCTGCACGGTCGCCCAGAGCGGCTCGGTCGCCAGGTCGGCGAGGCTGCGGTTCTGCCACGACCCGTAGTCGCACTCGGTCACGCGGTCGTCGACCCGCGTCGGCGGGACGGGGTCCTGCCGGTCGAGGACGGCCTGCGCGGTCTGGCGGCAGCGCTCCAGCGGGCTGGTGACCACCGCGACCAGCGGCACGGCGGCGATCCGCTCGGCGGTGCGGGCGGCCTGCGCGTGGCCGGTGTCGTCGAGCAGCACGCCGGGGGTGCGGCCGGCGAGGACGCCGGTGGCGTTCGCGGTGGTGCGGCCGTGGCGGACGAGGAGGACGGTGGCCATGGGGGCGAGCCTAGGCACGCCGCGCGCCGCGCGTGGGCTACCGTCGCCCGGTGCGGACGGCGGGAGTGGTCGGCGGCGGCCCCGCGGGGCTGGTCGCCGCCGAGGTGCTGGCCCGGGCCGGCGTCGCGGTCACGGTGTACGACCGGATGCCGTCCGTCGCCCGCAAGCTCATGCTCGCCGGCCACGGCGGCCTGAACATCACGCACTCCGAGGACCTGCCGCGGCTGCTCGCCCGGTACGGCGCGGCCGCCGGCCGGCTCGCGCCGGCGATCGAGGCGTTCACCCCGGCCGACCTGCGGGCCTGGTGCGCGGGCCTGGGCGAGGAGACGTTCGTCGGGTCCAGCGGCCGGGTGTTCCCGCAGTCGTTCCGGGCGACGCCGCTGGTGCGCGCCTGGCTCGCCCGCCTGGCGGACCTCGGCGTGACGCTCGAGAAGCGGCAGCGGTGGACCGGCTGGACCCCCGACGGCCGCGGGCTCCGGTTCGAGGGTGTCGGCGCGGCGGCCGCCGGGACGCGGCGCGAGGTGGCGTACGACGCGGTGCTGTTCGCGCTCGGCGGCGCGTCGTGGCCGCGGCTCGGCTCCGACGGCGGCTGGGTCGAGGCGTTCGCCGCGCGCGGCGTGGCGTCGGCGCCGCTGCGCGCGGCCAACGTCGGCGTGCGGGTCGGCTGGAGCCCGGTGTTCGCCGACCGGTTCGAGGGCGTCCCGCTGAAGAGCGTGGCGCTCGCCGTCAGGGGCCACGACGGCCCGCCGGTCCGCGGCGACGCGATGGTCACCCGCACCGGCATCGAGGGCGGTCCGGTCTACGCGAGCGGGGCCGCGATCCGCGCCGCGCTCGACGCCGGGTCGTGCACGCTGGAGGTCGACCTGCGGCCGGACCTGACCGTGGCGCGGCTGGCCGAGCGACTGGCGCGGCGCCGGCCCAAGGACTCGCGGTCCCGCTGGCTGCAGCGCTCGACCGGGCTGGACCCGGTGGCCGTGGCGCTGCTGCGCGAGGCGACCGGCACCGCGGTCCCGGACGACCCCGCCGCCGTCGCCGCGCTGCTGAAGGCCGTGCCGGTGCCGGTGACCGGGACGATGCCGATCGAGAAGGCGATCTCGAGCGCCGGCGGCATCCGCTGGTCCGAGGTCGACGACCGGCTGATGCTGCGCGCGCTGCCGGGCACGTTCGTCGCGGGGGAGATGCTCGACTGGGAGGCGCCCACCGGCGGGTACCTGCTGCAGGCGTCGTTCAGCACGGGGGTGGTCGCCGCGCAGGGCGTGCTGGCGTGGCTGGCGGAGAGCCCGGAGCGGATGACGGGAATCGAACCCGCGTAATCAGTTTGGAAGACTGAGGCTCTACCATTGAGCTACATCCGCGCAGGCCCGCAGGGCGGGCCGCCGGACCAGGGTACCGGGTCCGGCGCGGGCACCCGCGACACTAGACTCGCCGCCTGACGGGATGTGGCGCAGGTTGGTAGCGCGTCCGCTTTGGGAGCGGAAGGTCGTCGGTTCGAATCCGTCCATCCCGACTCCGCACGCTGCCGACGGCGCACGAGACGCGACGACGGCGCCACCGATCGCGTACGCCCGCGCGGCGTCTCGTGCGCCGTCGCGCGGGGCTCACACGGGCCGGTGGGTGCCCAGGCGGGTGGCCAGCAGGCGGGCGGTGAGCACGCCGGCCACCGCCTGCGCGGCGAGCAGGCCGACCAGCACGAGCAGCTGCACCTGCGCCGCCTGCGCGGGGCTCGCGCCGCCGAGCAGCAGCCCGACGAACGCCCCCGGCAGGGTGACCAGCCCGGCGGCCCGGGTCTGGTCCACGCCCGGCGCGAGCGCCCGCGCGACGGCCCGCCGGCCGTGGGCCGCGACCGCCTGCCGCGGGGTCGCGCCGAGTGCCAGCCAGCCCTCGACGACGTCCCACTCGCCGCGGGTGTCGTCCCGCAGCCGCAGGCCGGTGACGGAGGCGGCCGCCATGGTGCCGCCGATGATCTGCGCGGTGAACGGCAGCAGGGTGGGCGCGCCGAGGGCGAGCGCCCCGCTGGCGACGACCGGCACCACCGCGGTCACCGTGCCGGCCGCGACGGCGAGCAGCAGCGCGGGGACCGTCGCCCGGCCGAGGCCCACCCGGCGGCCGGCCGTCCACGCCGCGACCGCGAGCATCACGACGAGGTAGAGCCAGGCGGCGCCGGGGTGGGCGAACACCCACGCGATCACGACGGCCACGGCGGCGAGCTGCACGGCCGCCCGGCCGACGGCGACCACGGCCTCCCGGCGCACGGGCACCCGCGCCACCCCGGTGACGACGAGCACCACGGCGAGCAGCACCGCCAGCGCCACCGCGGTGCGCAGCACGGTGGCGGGGGTCATGCGCCCGCACGCTACCGCCGCGCCGGCGGCGGGGACCTGTGGTGGGATGGGTAGACGAGTTCGTCTACCAGGAGGCGTCATGGCGGAGCAGCGGGAGCACCAGCGGGCGGGACGCGGCGGGGAGGTCGCCCGGCGCGCGGGCCGGATCGGGCTCGGGGCGGTGCTGGCGTTCGCCGGGACGAGCCACCTGACCTTCGCCCGCGAGGAGTTCCGGGCGCAGGTGCCGCCGTGGGTGCCGCTCGACCAGGACGCCGTGGTGCTCGGGTCCGGGGTGGTGGAGATCGCGCTGGGCGCGGCGCTGGCGCTCGCGCCCCGGCGGTACCGGCCGGCGGTCGGCTGGACGGCGGCGGCGTTCTTCGTCGCGGTGTTCCCCGGCAACGTCTCGCAGTACCTGACGCACACGGACGCGTTCGGCCTGGACACCGACGCCAAGCGGCTCGCCCGGCTGCCGTTCCAGGCGGGCCTGGTCGCGTGGTCGCTGTGGTCCACCGGCGCCTGGCGCGCGTGGCGCCGCGCGCGCCGCGCCCGCTGACCGGCCCCGCCGCGCCGCCCGGCGCCCGCCACCGGTCCCGCGCCGTCGCCGGGCGCACGCTTTGGCGGCGGCGCGCGCCCGTGCCGTACGATCGACGGGCCGGTGCGAGCGATCAGTCATGCCCGCGCGCGCCGGAGCGTGCCGCCCACGGGGGAGCGGGGAACCGCCTCGTCGGTGCGCCTCAGCTCCCCACGCCGGACCCCCGGCGCACACCGTCCGAGCAGTTGGAGACCACTGAAGTGAAGAGCGCCGTCGAGACCCTGGAGCCCACCAAGGTCAGGCTGACCGTCGAGGTTCCGTACGACGAGCTCAAGCCGAGCATCGATCACGCCTACGCGCACATCGCGGAGCAGGTGACCATCCCCGGCTTCCGCAAGGGCAAGGTCCCGCCGCGGATCATCGACCAGCGCGTCGGCCGCCCGGCGGTCATGGAGCACGCCGTCAACGAGGGCCTGTCCGGCTTCTACGCCGAGGCCGTCCGCGAGAACAAGCTGCGCCCGCTGGGCCAGCCCGAGGTCGACGTCACCCAGGTCCCCGGCCTGGTGCCCGGCGACACGGACGGCGACCTGGTGTTCACCGCCGAGGTCGAGGTCCGCCCCGAGATCGAGATCCCCGCGCTGGACGGCCTGTCCGTCACGGTCGAGGGCACCGAGGTCACCGACGAGGACGTGCAGGGCCGCCTGGACGCGCTGCGCGAGCGCTTCGGCACCCTGGTCGGCGTCGACCGCCCGGCCGCCGAGAAGGACTTCGCCGTCATCGACCTCGTCGCGAAGATCGCGGACGAGGAGGTCGACACGGTGTCCGGCGTCTCCTACCAGATCGGCTCGGGCAACATGCTCGAGGGCCTGGACGAGGCGCTGACCGGCCTGTCGGCCGGCGAGACCACCACCTTCGAGACCACCCTGGTCGGCGGCGAGCACGCCGGCGAGGTCGCCCAGGTCACGGTCACCGCGACCTCCGTCAAGGAGCGCGAGCTGCCCGAGGCGGACGACGACTTCGCGCAGATGGCGTCGGAGTTCGACACGGTCGACGAGCTGCTGGCGGACCTGCGCGAGCAGGCCGGCAAGGTCAAGGGCCAGAACCAGGCCGTGCAGGCGCGCGACCTGCTGCTCGAGCAGCTGCTCGAGCAGGTCGAGATCCCGGTCCCCGCCGGCGCCGTCGAGGCCGAGGTGCACCGCCACCTCGAGTCCGAGGGCCGCCTGGAGGACGACACGCACCGCGCCGAGGTGACCGAGCAGGCCACCACCGCGCTGCGCAACCAGATCCTGCTGGACACCCTGGCCGAGAACCTCGAGGTCAAGGTCAACCAGGGCGAGCTGGTGGACTACCTGGTGAGCGCGTCCCGCCAGTACGGCATGGACCCGAACACCTTCATCCAGACGATCGACCAGCAGGGCCAGATCCCGGCGATGGTGGCGGAGGTCGCGCGCTCCAAGGCGCTGGCCGTGGCCCTGCGCCGCGTGGCGGTCGTCGACGGCGCCGGTGCGGCCGTCGACCTGGCCGAGTACATCGGCTCGGACGAGGAGGACGCCGCGCAGTCCGCCCTCGAGGACGCGACGGCCGCCGCCGCGGCCGAGGGCGCCGACGCCGAGGTCGAGGAGGCCGCCGAGGCCCCCGAGGCCGACGCCAAGGCCTGAGCCGCTCGACCGAGGGCCCCGCACCGTCAGGTGCGGGGCCCTCGGTCGTCCCCGGGCCCGGCCCCGACGTGCGCCGACAGCGAAACGGGCGCGGACCGGGACGAACACCGGGCGGACCGGGCGTTAGGGTCCAAGCAAGCAACCAGCCTGACGAGGGAGCCTTCGTGAACGACCAGACGCCGGCGATCGCCCGGGCCGAGTCCGGGGGACTCGGTCTCAACGACTCCATCTACAACCGGCTCCTCAAGGAGCGGATCATCTGGCTGGGGTCGGAGGTCCGGGACGAGAACGCGAACGCCATCTGCGCGCAGATGATGCTGCTCGCCGCCGAGGACCCCGACAAGGACATCTTCCTGTACATCAACTCGCCCGGTGGCTCGATCACCGCGGGCATGGCGATCTACGACACCATGCAGTACATCCAGCCGGACGTCGCCACGGTGGCGATGGGCATGGCGGCGTCGATGGGGCAGTTCCTGCTGTCCTCCGGCGCCAAGGGCAAGCGCTACGCCACGCCGCACGCCCGCGTGATGATGCACCAGCCGTCCGGCGGCATCGGCGGCACGGCCACCGACGTGCGGATCAACGCCCAGCTGATCCTGCACATGAAGACGGTGCTCGCCGAGCTGATCGCCGAGCAGACCGGCAAGACGGTCGAGCAGATCACGGCCGACTCGGACCGGGACCGCTGGTTCACCGCGCCCGAGGCGCTCGAGTACGGGTTCGTCGACAAGGTCGTCACCCACGCCGGCGCCGTCACCGGCGGCGGCGGCACCCAGGGCTGACGCCCACCGCCGACAAGCAGACCCCGCAGAAGGAGAACCCGTGAGCACCGAGTCGCAGTTCATCGCCCGTGCCGGGCGCCTGGCGGGCGGCTGGGGCGGCGCGCCCGTCCAGTCCCCGTCGTCCCGCTACGTGCTGCCCCAGTTCGAGGAGCGCACCGCCTACGGCTTCAAGCGGCAGGACCCGTACACCAAGCTGTTCGAGGACCGCATCGTGTTCCTCGGCGTGCAGGTGGACGACGCCTCCGCGGACGACATCATGGCCCAGCTGCTGGTCCTGGAGTCGACCGACCCGGACGGCATCATCACGCTCTACATCAACTCGCCCGGTGGCTCGTTCACCGCGCTGACCGCGATCTACGACACGATGCAGTACATCAAGCCGCAGATCCAGACGGTGTGCCTCGGCCAGGCGGCCTCCGCCGCGGCCGTGCTGCTGGCGGCCGGCACGCCGGGCAAGCGCCTCGCGCTGCCGAACGCCCGCGTGCTGATCCACCAGCCCGCGATGGAGGGCGGCGGCTACGCCCAGGCGTCCGACATCGAGATCCACGCGAACGAGCTCATCCGGATGCGCGAGTGGCTCGAGGCCACCATCTCGCACCACACGGGCCGCCCGCTGGACCAGGTCCGCCAGGACATCGAGCGCGACAAGATCCTCACCGCCGCGCAGGCGCACGAGTACGGCATCGTCGACCAGGTGCTCGAGAGCCGCAAGGGCGTCGTCGCGACGACCGTCGAGCCGTGACGCCCCCGCCCGCCCCGGTCCGCCGGGGCGGGCGGCCGGCGGTCGCGGCCCCGGCGGCCGGGTGACGTCACCGCGACACGCCCGGCCCCGGGGCCGCGCAGGCTGACACCGCGCCCGCCGTGGTGTGGAATGGTCAGATGGGCGCCCCGCAGGGGGCCGCCGGCTGAGAGACTCAGCGACGACGCGACCGGGTGGTCGCACCGAGGGAAGGGGACGCACGTGGCTCGCATCGGGGACGGCGCGGACCTTCTCAAGTGCTCGTTCTGCGGGAAGTCGCAGAAGCAGGTCAAGAAGCTCATCGCGGGTCCGGGTGTCTACATCTGCGACGAGTGCATCGAGCTCTGCAACGAGATCATGGAGGAGGAGCGCGCGGAGGCCACCGAGATCGGCATGGTGGAGCTGCCCAAGCCGAAGGAGATCTTCGCGTTCCTCGAGCAGTACATCGTCGGCCAGGAGCCCGCCAAGCGGTCGCTCGCGGTCGCCGTCTACAACCACTACAAGCGCATCCAGGCGGGCGAGGCCACCCCGACGGTGGGGACGGCCCAGTCCGAGGACGCCGTGGAGATCGCCAAGTCGAACATCCTGCTGATCGGCCCCACGGGCTGCGGCAAGACGTACCTGGCGCAGACCCTCGCGCGGATGCTCAACGTCCCGTTCGCCATCGCGGACGCCACGGCCCTCACGGAGGCGGGCTACGTCGGCGAGGACGTCGAGAACATCCTGCTCAAGCTCATCCAGGCCGCCGACTTCGACGTGAAGAAGGCCGAGACCGGGATCATCTACATCGACGAGATCGACAAGATCGCCCGCAAGAGCGAGAACCCGTCGATCACCCGCGACGTGTCCGGCGAGGGCGTGCAGCAGGCGCTGCTGAAGATCCTCGAGGGCACGACCGCGTCGGTGCCGCCGCAGGGCGGGCGCAAGCACCCGCACCAGGAGTTCATCCAGATCGACACGACGAACGTGCTGTTCATCGTGGCCGGCGCGTTCGCCGGGCTGGACGAGATCATCACCTCGCGCGCCGGGCGCCGCGGGATCGGCTTCGGCGCCCCGCTGCACACCGCGGACGACCGCGACGTGTACGGCGACGTCATGCCGGAGGACCTGCTGAAGTTCGGGCTGATCCCGGAGTTCATCGGCCGCGTGCCGGTGATCACGACGGTGTCGCCGCTGGACCGCTCGGCGCTGGTGCGGATCCTCACCGAGCCGCGCAACGCCCTGGTGAAGCAGTACCAGCGGATGTTCGAGATCGACGGCGTCGAGCTCGAGTTCACCGAGGACGCCGTCGAGGCGATCGCGGAGCAGGCGCTGCTGCGCGGCACCGGCGCCCGCGGCCTGCGCGCCATCATGGAGGAGGTCCTCCAGCAGGTGATGTTCGAGGTGCCGAGCCGCGACGACGTCGAGCGCGTGGTCGTCAACCGCGGGGTCGTGCTGGAGAACGTCAACCCGACGCTCGTCCCGCGGCAGGCTCCCGCCAAGCGGACGCCCCGCGAGAAGAGCGCCTGAGGGCCCCTACGATCGCAGGGTGACTGCACCGGCTCCCGTCCCCCCGCCCGAGCTCGCCCGCCTGCGCGGCAGCATCGACAACATCGACGCCGCGCTCGTGCACCTGCTCGCCGAGCGGTTCAAGGCGACCCAGCAGGTCGGCGTGCTGAAGGCGCGGCTGGGCCTGCCGGCGTCGGACCCGGGCCGGGAGGCCCAGCAGGTCGCCCGGCTGCGGGACCTGGCGCACCAGGCGGACCTGGACCCGGTGTTCGCGGAGAAGTTCCTCGCGTTCATCGTGGAGGAGGTCATCCGGCACCACGAGGCGATCGCCGCGGGCCCGGACGGCCAGGGCGCCCAGGACGGCGGCGCGGCGACCGCCTGATCGCCGCCGACCGGGCTCCCGGAGTGGCGCGACGCCCGGGCCTGGCGCAGGGTGGGAGAGGTCAGGACCGGTCGGCCGGTGCGGCCCGGCAGGCGCTCCGCCGGCACGACCGACCCACCCGATCTCCGGAGGTCGCCCTGTGGAACTGCACTGGCTCAAGCCCCTGCTCGGCCGTCCCGCCCCGTTCGTGACGGTCCACCTCGACGCCACCCGCGCCGACGCGTCCGGTGACGAGGAGGTGGCGGGCCGCTGGCGGTCCCTGCGGCGGGAGCTCGAGGGCTCCGGCGCCTCGGCGGCCGTCCTGGACGACCTCGAGGAGCGCGTCACCCGCCCCACCGGCGTCGCGGGCCCGCACGGCCGCGTGCTCGTCGCCGACGCCGAGGGCGTGGTGATCGACCGGGTGCTGAAGGAGCCGCCGGCGCAGTCCACCGCGGTGCTCGACGACGTCCCGATGCTGCTGCCCGCCGTCCGGGTCGCCGACCAGGCCACCCGCTACCTGCTGGTCGAGGTCGACCGGCAGGGCGCGGACCTCACCTGGTCGGACGGCTCCGGGCTGCGGACCGTGGAGAAGGAGTCCGTCGAGGGCGACCACGACGAGCTCCGCAAGGTCAAGGAGACCGGGGACGGCTGGCGCAGCCGCCGCGTGCAGATGCGCGCCGAGGACTCCTGGGAGCGCAACGCCGAGACCGTCGCCGCCGAGCTGGACCGGCAGGTCATCGAGCGGCACCCCGAGATCGTCCTGGTCACCGGGGACGTCCGCGCCGTGTCGCTGCTGTGCCACGCGGTCGGCAGCCGGACGAAGGACCTGGTCGTCGAGGTGCAGGGCGGCTCCCGAGCGGACGGCGTGAACCAGGAGGTGTTCCAGCAGCGGGTCGCCGAGGCGCTCGAGGAGTTCCGCCAGCGCCGCCGCGAGGACGCCCTCGAGCGCTACCGCTCCGAGCTGGGCCGCGGGGGAGCGGCGGTGACCTCGGTGGACGACGTGGTGACCGTGCTGCAGCGCGGCCAGGTCCGCGAGCTGATCCTGCACGAGGACGTCACGCTGCCGGGCTCGCCGCTGGCCGAGCGCCGGCTGTGGGTCGGCCCCGAGCCGCTGCACATCGCGACGTCCCGGGCGGACCTGGAGGGCATCGGCGTGACCGAGGGCGCCCGGGAGATGCCGGCCGACGTGGCGCTGATGCGCGCCGCGCTCGGCCAGGACGCCGGCCTGACGCTGGCGCCCGACGGCCAGGTCGAGGTCGTCGACGGCATCGGCGCGGTGCTCCGGTGGAACGACGGCTCCACGCCCAGCGAGGCGGTGCCCACCCAGTCCGGCGACCAGAACCGCCTGCACGACGTGGTCTGACGCCCGGCACCCGGCACGCCGCGAGCCCGGCGGTCGCCCCCCGCGAGGGGGCGTCCGCCGGGCTCGTCGCAATCCCGGTGCGGGTCCGGCCCGCGGGAGGCGTCAGTGCGCGCGGGTGTCCACGTACAGCTCCTCGACGTCCGCCGCGAAGTCCTTCAGCACCAGCGCGCGCTTCACCTTCAGCGAGGGGGTGAGGTAGCCGTTCGCCTCGGTGAAGTCGCCGTCCAGCACCCGCACCTTGCGGATCGACTCGGCGCGGGACACCGCCTCGTTCGCGCGGGCGGCGGCGCGGTCCAGCGCGGCGAGCACCTCGGGGTGGGTCGCGGCGGCACGGGCGTCCATCGGGGGCAGGCCGTGCATGGCGAGCCAGCCGGGCAGCATGTCGGCGTCCAGGGTGACCAGCGCGCCGATGAACGGGCGGCCGTCGCCCACCACGACCACCTGGCTGACCAGCGGGTGGCCGCGGAACCGGTCCTCCAGCACCGCCGGGGCGACGTTCTTGCCGCCGGCGGTGACGATCAGCTCCTTCGCGCGGCCGGTGAGCCGCAGGTAGCCGTCGTCGTCCAGCGTGCCGATGTCGCCGGTGGCGAACCAGCCGTCGGCGTCCAGCACCTCGGCGGTCGCGGCGGCGTCGTCGTGGTACCCGCGGAACACGTGCGGGCCCTTGGCGAACACGTTGCCCTCGTCGTCCACCCGCAGCGAGGTGCCGGGGTAGGCGGGGCCGACGGTGCCGATCTTGGTCAGGCCCGGGCGGTTCACCGCGGAGGGGGCGGTGGTCTCGGTCAGGCCGTAGCCCTCGAGCACCACCAGGCCGAGCCCGCGGAAGTAGTGGCCGAGCCGCTCGCCCAGGGGAGCGCCGCCGGAGATCGCGTACCGCAGGCTGCCGCCCATCGCGTCCCGCAGCTTGCGCAGCACCAGCGTGGTCGCCAGGGCGTGCGCCGCCTTGAGCTGCGCGGACGGGCCGGCCTCGGTGTCCAGGGCGCGCGAGTAGGTGATCGACACCTTCGCGGCCCAGCGGAACAGCCTGAGCTTCGCGCCGTGGCCGGCCTTCTGCTCCGCGGAGTTGTAGACCTTCTCGAACACCCGCGGCACGGCCAGGATGTACGTCGGCCGGTACGACGCGAAGTCGGCCAGCAGGTTCCGGGTGTCCGGGGTGTGGCCGAGCGGGGAGCCCGCCTCGATCGCGACCATCTGGATGAACCGCGCGAACACGTGGGCGAGCGGCATGAACAGCAGCGTCCGGGAGCCCGGGGTCGCGCACACGTCGTGCAGCGCCGCGACGCCGTTGCGCGCGTTGTCCACGAAGTTGCCGTGGCTGAGCTCGACGCCCTTCGGCCGGCCCGTGGTGCCGGAGGTGTAGATGATCGTCGCGAGGTCGTCGGCCGTGGCCAGCGCGCGGCGGCGCTCGATCTCGCCGTCCGCGACGCCCGCGCCGTCGGCGACCAGGCCCGCGAGCCCGCCCTCGTCGATGACCACCACGTCGCGCACCGCCGGGACGGCCTCCCGCACGTGGGCGACGACCGCGGCGTGCGCGGCGGTCTCCACGACGACGAGCGAGGCGCCGGAGCTCGACAGGATCCACTCCACCTGCTCGGCGGAGGACGTCTCGTAGACCGGCACGCCGACGCCGCCGGCGAACCAGATCGCGAAGTCGGTCAGCGTCCACTCGTACCGGGTCCGCGACATGATCGCGACGCGGTCCCCGGGCTGGACGCCCCGGGCGGCGAGGCCCTTGGCGAGCGCGGTGACCTCGCGGACGAACTCCGCGGCGGTGACCGGCGTCCAGGTGCCGCCGAGGCCGGTGGACCGCTCGATCAGCACGCTGGACGCGCCGCGGGCGAGGCGGGCGAGCAGCAGGCCCGGCACGTTCAGCGCGGGGTCGTGCGGGACGGGGGTCTCGGCGCTGAACTCGCGCATCGGTGCTCCTGGTCGGGCGGGTGCGGACCACGGCCGTACCCGGGACCGCCCCAGACGAGCGGCGACGGCCGTGGCGGCCATGCTAGCGGCCGGCCGCGCGGGGCCGGGCCGGGCGCCGGGTCGGGCGCCGGGTCAGGCGCCCGTCGGGTGCAGCACGCGCTGCAGGAACGCCTGCGTGCGCTCCTCGCGCGGCGCGCCGATCACCTGGTCCGCCGGGCCGTCCTCGACCACGACGCCGCCGTCCATGAACACCACCCGGTCGCCGACGTCGCGCGCGAACGCCATCTCGTGGGTCACGACGATCATCGTCATCCCGGCGTCCGCGAGGTCGCGCATCACGGCGAGCACGTCGCCGACCAGCTCGGGGTCGAGGGCCGAGGTCGGCTCGTCGAACAGCATGAGCTGCGGGTCCATCGACAGCGCCCGCGCGATCGCGACCCGCTGCTGCTGGCCGCCGGAGAGCTGCCCGGGGTGGGCGTCGGCGCGGTCGGCGAGCCCGACCCGCGCCAGGTTGGCGCGGGCGATCCGCTCGGCCTCGTCCCTGGACCGCTTGAGCACCTGCCGCTGGGCGATGGTGCAGTTGTCCAGCACCGTGCGGTGCGCGAACAGGTTGAACTGCTGGAACACCATGCCGACGTGCGTGCGCACCCGGTCGATGTCGACGTCGGGGTCGGTGACCTCGACGCCGAGCACCTCCACGGTGCCGCCGGTCGGCTGCTCCAGCAGGTTCACGCAGCGCAGCAGGGTCGACTTGCCGGACCCGGACGGGCCGATCACGCAGACCACCTCGCCGGCGTGCACGTCCAGGTCGATGCCGGTGAGCACCTCGCGCTCGCCGAACGCCTTGCGGAGCCCGGCGATGCGCACCACGGGGCCGGTCGTCGCGGGCGTGGTGGTCGCGGGGGTGGTCATGAGCGGCTCCTCGCGCCGGTGCGCTTCTCCAGGTACCGGGCCAGCTGGCCCAGCGGCAGGGTGATCAGCAGGTAGCAGGCGCCGATCAGGAACAGCGGCGTCAGGCCGCCCGCGGCGCTGTTCAGGGCGTCCCGGCCGATCTTGGTCAGGTCGTACTGGCTCACCGCCAGGCCGAGCAGGAACACCAGCGAGGTGTCCTTGGTCAGCAGGATGAACTCGTTCGTCATCGGCGGCAGCACGATCCGGAACGCCTGCGGGACCACGACGGTCCGCAGCGTCCGGCCGTGCGACATGCCCAGGGAGCGCGCCGCCTCGACCTGCCCGCGCGGCACCGCCTGGATGCCGGCGCGCAGGGTCTCGGCGATGTACGCCGCGGACACCAGGCCGAGCGCGAGCGCGGCCTTGGTGGTGACGGAGCCGATGTTCACGCCGAACGCGATCGGCACGGCGTAGCCGAACGAGATCACGACGAGCAGCGCGGGGATGCCGCGGAAGAACTCGATGTAGACGGTGGCGATCCACCGGTACAGCCCGACGGCGGACAGCCGCATCAGCGCCAGGACGGTGCCGAGCGACAGGCCCACCGCGAACCCGGCGACCGTGTACGTCAGCGTGTTGCGGAACGCGGTCGGCAGCTGCGGCAGCATGGCCCGCGCGGCCTCGACGTTGAAGAAGTTGGTGCCGACGTTCTCCCAGTCCACCGCCGCGGCGACGGCGGCGAGGACCAGGACCAGCAGCCCGTACTGCGCGGCCCGGAACGCCCGGGCCCGCTTGCGGGGGCTCCACCGGCGCCGGGACGCCGGCAGCGTCCCGGGCGCCGGTGCGGTGGTCGAGGTCGCCGCCACGTCAGCCGTCCGACGGGCTGGGCTCGGCGGTCGACGAGGCCGGCGCGGTGCCGATGTGCCGGGTGTAGATGTCGTCGTACGTGCCGTCCTCGCGGATCCGCTCCAGGGTGCCGTTCACGGCGTCGAGCAGGGCGGTGTTGCCCTTCTTCACGCCGAGGCCGTACTGCTCGCCGGTGGAGAAGTTCGCGCCGATCTCGAAGCCCTCGGAGACGAACGGGCCGAGCACGGCGATGTCGTTCACCGCGGCGTCGATCTGGCCGGTCTTCAGCGCCTGGATCTGCAGGCCGAGGTCCTCGAACTGGACCGTCTCGAGGCCGTTCTCGGTGGCCCAGGTCTCGCCGGTGGTGGCCTGCTGCACGCCGACCGTCCTGCCCTCCAGCGACTCGACGCTGTCGAGGTCCGAGCCCTCCGGGACCAGCAGGCCCTGGTCGGCGTCGAAGTACGGGTCGGAGAAGTCGATCTTCGCCTGCCGCTCCTCGGTGATGGTGATGCCGGAGGCGACGACGTCGCAGTTGTCCGTGTTCAGGTCCGCGCCGGACTGGATGCCCTCGAACGGCGTGACCTTGGTGACCAGCTCGACGCCCAGGTCGTCGGCGACCTCGCGCACGATGTCGATGTCGAGGCCGACGACCTCGCCGTCCTCCTCGTACTCGAACGGCTCGTAGGGCGGGTTGGTGCAGACGGTGAGCGAGCCGGCGGTGACCAGCTCGACGCCGCCCTCGGAGGCCTCGCCGGAGGCGGCGTCGTCGCCACCGCCGCACGCGGCCAGCAGGAGGGTCGCCGCGACGGCGGCGGGGAGGACGGCGAGGTGACGCGTGCGCATGGGGGAACTCCTCGTGGGGGACACCGACCGCAAAACTATACGTGGCTGACGATACGTATGCATAACTCGCCAGCGAGGCTCCCACCCAGGGTCGCACGCCGCGGCGCACCCCCGGGCGTCCGGGGGCGCGCCGGGCGGGGTCAGGCCGTCGGCTTCTGCTTCGGCTCCGGCGGCAGCAGCTCGGCGTCGCGGGCGACCACGGCGGCGTCCGGCGCGTCCGGGACCTCGACCACGTCGAGCTCGCCGGTGGCCCGGCCCGCCGCGCGGACGTCGCCCAGCGCCACGCGGACGCCCGGCAGCAGCGCCGCCGGGACCTCCAGGCGCGCGGACAGGATCTCGGTGCGCATCGAGACCTTCGCCTCGGACTTCACCTTGCGCAGGGCGGCCAGCGCGGCGCCCGCGGCCGCGACGACCGACGGGTCGCCGTCACCGGCGGCCGCGCGCAGCGGGGCGGCGTCCGGCCACGGCGCGCGGTGCACCGAGCCCTCGCGCCACCAGGACCAGACCTCCTCGGTCGCGAACGGCAGCACCGGGGCGAACAGCCGCAGCAGCACGTCGAGCGCGAGGCCGAGCGCGGCGCGGGCCGAGGCGGTCTCCGGGGTGACGTCGGCGTCCGCGGCGCCCGAGCCGTACGCGCGGTCCTTGACCAGCTCGAGGTAGTCGTCGCAGAACGTCCAGAAGAACGTCTCCGTGAGCTCCAGCGCGCGGGTGTGGTCGTACGCCTCCAGCGCGGCGGTGGCGCGGTCCACGACGTCGGCCAGGCCGGCGAGCATGGCGCGGTCCAGCGCGTCGGTGACCAGCGCCGGGTCGAGCGCCGAGGCGCCCTGCTCCGCGGAGCCGAACGACAGCGCGAACTTGCTCGCGTTCAGCACCTTGATCGCCAGGCGGCGGCCGATCTTCATCTGGCCGACCTCGAACGCGGCGTCCGTGCCCAGGCGGGCCGAGGCCGCCCAGTACCGGACCGCGTCCGAGCCGTGCTCCTCGAGCAGGCCCATCGGCGTGACGACGTTGCCCTTGGACTTCGACATCTTCTTGCGGTCGGGGTCCAGGATCCAGCCGGAGATCGCCGCGTCCCGCCACGGCAGGCTGCCGTGCTCCAGGTGCGAGCGGACCACCGTCGAGAACAGCCAGGTCCGGATGATGTCCTGGCCCTGCGGGCGCAGGTCCATCGGGAACACCCGCGCGAACAGGTCCGGGTCCGAGCGCCAGCCGCCGGCGATCTGCGGCGACAGCGACGACGTCGCCCAGGTGTCCATGATGTCGGGGTCGCCGACGAAGCCGCCGGGCACGCCGCGCTGGTCGGCGGTGTAGCCGGCCGGCACGTCGGAGGACGGGTCGACGGGCAGCTGGTCCTCGGTCGGCAGGATCGGGTGATCGTGGTCCACCTCGCCGGCCGCGTCCACCGGGTACCAGACCGGGAACGGCACGCCGAAGAACCGCTGCCGCGACACCAGCCAGTCGCCGTTCAGGCCGCCGACCCAGTTCTCGTACCGCACCCGCATGAAGTCGGGGTGGAAGCCGAGCTCGGTGCCGCGGGCCAGCAGCGCGGCGCGCAGGTCCTCGTCGCGGCCGCCGTTGCGGATGTACCACTGCCGGCTGGTGACGATCTCCAGCGGCTTGTCGCCCTTCTCGAAGAAGTTCGCCATCCGCTTGGTCGCCTGCGGCTCGCCGTCCAGGTCGCCCGACTCGCGCAGCCCCGCCACGACGGCCTCGCGCGCCGAGAACGTGGTCCTGCCCGCCAGCTCGGCGTAGACCGCGCGGCCCCCGTCGGTGGTCAGCCACTCCGGGACCTCGCGCAGCAGGCGGCCGTCGCGGCCGATCACCGAGCGGGTCGGCAGCTGCAGCTCGCGCCACCACTGCACGTCGGTCAGGTCGCCGAAGGTGCAGCACATCGCGATGCCGGCGCCCTTGTCCGGCTCGGCGGCCGGGTGCGCGAGCACCGGGACCTCCACGCCGAACAGCGGGCTGGTGACCGTGGTGCCGAACAGGTCCTGGTAGCGCTCGTCGTCCGGGTGCGCGATCAGCGCGACGCAGGCGGGCAGCAGCTCGGGGCGGGTGGTCTCGATGTGCACCGGGGTGCCGTCCGGGCGGTGGAACGCCACCCGGTGGAACGCGCCGGGGTACTCGCGGGCCTCGAGCTCGGCCTGCGCGACCGCGGTCTGGAACGTGACGTCCCACAGGCCGGGGGCCTCGGCCTGGTACGCCTCCCCGCGCGCGAGGTTGCGCAGGAACGCCTGCTGCGCGACGGCGCGCGCCTCGGCGGAGATGGTCTGGTAGGTCATCGCCCAGTCGACGGACAGGCCGAGCCGGCGCCACAGCGCCTCGAACTGCTGCTCGTCCTCGACGGTCAGCCGCTCGCACAGCTCGACGAAGTTGCGGCGGCTGATCGGCACCTGGTCCGCGGCCTTGACGCTCTTGCCCTCGCCGCCCACGTGCGGGGGCGTGAAGTCCGGGTCGTACGGCAGCGACGGGTCGCAGCGCACGCCGAAGTAGTTCTGCACCCGGCGCTCGGTCGGCAGGCCGTTGTCGTCCCAGCCCATCGGGTAGAACACCTCGGCGCCGCGCATCCGGCGGAACCGGGCGACCACGTCGGTGTGCGTGTACGAGAACACGTGCCCGACGTGCAGCGAGCCGGAGACGGTGGGCGGCGGGGTGTCGATCGAGTACACCTGCTCGCGGCTCTTCGTCCGGTCGAACGTGTACGTGCCCCGCTCCGTCCAGGCCGAGTCCCAGCGGCCCTCGACGCCGTCGAGCGACACCTTGTCCGGTACCTCGCGTACCGCGCGGACGGCGGGCACGGAGGCCGTCGTGGGGGCAGCGGGCGTCGAGGCAGAGGACAGGTCGGTCATGGTCAGACATCCTCCCAGAAAACGCGCGGTGCCCCGACGCGCGTCCCGCCGCCGGTGACCCGCGGGCGAACGGGAGGCGTCGCGTCGGTGAACCGGCCCGTCCGGGGCGCGCCGGGCGGAGGACCGTGTGCGACAGTGCCCGTCGGCCGCCCGACCGGGGCGGCCGACGGGCGGGAGGACCACGTGGGCGAGACCGACGGGCTGCTGCGGGCGGCGCTCGCGCCGGAGCCGCGGACGCTGCTGGACGTGCTGGCGGCCACGGTCGCGGCGCACGGCGACGCGCCGGCGCTGGACGACGGCAGCACGGTGCTGACCTACGCGGAGCTGGCGGCACGGGTCGGGGCGGGTGCCGCGGCGCTCGCCGCCGAGGGCGTCGGCCCGGGATCGCGGGTGGGCGTGCGGGTGCCGTCCGGCACCGCCGAGCTCTACACCGCGATCCTCGCCGTGCTCGCCGCGGGCGCGGCGTACGTGCCGGTCGACGTGGACGACCCGGACGAGCGGGCGCGGACCGTGTTCACCGAGGCCGCCGTGCACCGGGTGATCGCCGAGGGCGACCTGCCCGACCTGGTCGCCCGCGGCCGCCGGCGCCCCGCGCCCGCCGGGCCGGGGCTCGGCGACGACGCCTGGATCATCTTCACCTCGGGCTCCACCGGCGCGCCCAAGGGCGTCGCGGTCACGCACCGGTCGGCGGCGGCGTTCGTCGACGCCGAGGCGCGGCTGTTCCTCCAGGAGGCGCCGCTCGGCCCGGGGGACCGGGTGCTCGCCGGGCTGTCCGTGGCGTTCGACGCCAGCTGCGAGGAGATGTGGCTGGCCTGGGCGCACGGCGCCTGCCTGGTGCCCGCTCCCCGCGCGCTCGTGCGCACCGGGATGGACCTCGGGCCGTGGCTGGTCGCCCAGGGCATCACCGTGATCTCCACCGTCCCGACGCTCGCGGGCCTGTGGCGCCCCGAGGAGCTCGCCGGGGTCCGGCTGCTGATCTTCGGCGGCGAGGCGTGCCCGCCCGAGCTCGCCGCCCGCCTCGTCACCCCGGCGCGCGAGGTGTGGAACACCTACGGGCCCACCGAGGCGACCGTGGTGGCGTGCGCGGCCCGGCTCACCGGCGAGGGGCCGGTGCGGATCGGCCTGGCGCTCGACGGCTGGGACCTGGCCGTCGTCGGCGAGGACGGCACCCCGGTCCAGGAGGGGCAGACCGGCGAGCTGATCATCGGCGGCGTGGGCCTGGCCCGGTACCTCGACCCCGAGAAGGACGCCCAGAAGTACGCGCCGGCCCCGGGCCTCGGCTGGGAGCGCGCCTACCGCAGCGGCGACGTCGTGCGGCTGGACCGCGCCGGGCTGCTGTTCGTCGGCCGCGCGGACGACCAGGTCAAGATCGGCGGCCGGCGGATCGAGCTCGGCGAGGTCGACGCCGCGCTGAGCGGCCTGCCCGGGGTCGCGGGCGCCGCCGCCGCGGTCCGGCGCACGCCCGCGGGCACCGCCGTGCTGGCCGGCTACCTGGTGGCCGCCGAGGGGGCGGCCGTCGACCTGGCGGACGCCCGTACCCGGCTGCGGGCCGTGCTGCCCGCCGCCCTGGTGCCGCAGCTCGCCGTGGTGGACGCCCTGCCGACCCGCGGGTCCGGCAAGGTCGACCGCGACGCGCTGCCCTGGCCGCTGCCCGGCGCGGCACCCGCCGCGGGCGCCGAGGGCGGGACCGCCGACCTGTCGCCCACGGCCGCGTGGGTCGCCGAGCGGTGGACCGCCGCGCTGGGCGCCCCGGTCGCGGGGCCGGACGACGACTTCTTCGCCGCGGGCGGCGGCAGCCTCGTCGCCGCGCAGCTGGTGTCCGCGCTGCGCGAGCGGTTCGGCACCGTGACGGTCGCCGACGTCTACGAGTACCCGCGGCTCGGCGACCTCGCCCGCCGCCTGGACGAGCTCGCGCCCGCGGCGCCGGCCGAGCACCGGGAGGTCCGGCCCACCCCGCGGCGGGCGCAGGTCGTGCAGACGCTGCTCGGGGTGCCGCTCGCGGCGCTCGTCGGGCTGCGCTGGCTGACCTGGCTGCTGGCCGCCGAGCAGCTGCTGGCCGTCACCGGCCTGGTGCCGTGGCTGACCCCCGCGCCGCACGCGTGGTGGTGGCTGGCCGCGGGCTGGCTGCTGCTGATCAGCCCGTTCGGCCGGATGGGCACGACGGTGCTGGTCGCGCGGGCGCTGCTGCGGGGCCTGCGGTCCGGGCAGTACCCGCGCGGCGGGTCGGTGCACCTGCGGCTGTGGTTCGCGGAGAGCTGGGCGGCGGCTGCCGGTGCGGAGAACCTGTCCTGCGCGCCGTGGACCGCCGCGTACGCCCGGGCGCTCGGCGCGAAGGTTGGCGCGGACGTGGACCTGCACACGCCGCCGCCGGTCACCGGCCTGCTGACCCTCGGCGACCGGTGCGCCGTCGAGCCGGAGGTCGACCTGCGCGGGCACTGGCTGGACGGCGACGTGCTGCACGTCGGCCGGATCCGGATCGACAAGCGCGCGACCGTCGGCACCCGCAGCACGCTCGCGCCGGGCGTCCGGATCGGCCAGGGCGCCCAGGTCGCCGCGGGGTCCGCCGTGCTGACCGGCGTCGCGCCCGGCGAGCTGTGGGCCGGCTCGCCCGCGGCGTTCGCCGGCCCGGCGGGGGAGTCCTGGCCCGGCGGGCGGGCACCGCGCGGCCGGCGCTGGGTGGCCGTCTACGGCGTCACCGCGGCGGTGCTCGCCGCGCTCCCGGTGCTGGCGGCCACCTGCGGCCTGCTGGTGGTCGGCGCCGGGCTGCGCGGGGCCGGCTCCTGGTCCGCGGCGTGGGACGACGCCGCGCGCGCGGTCCCGGCCGGGGCGCTGCTGTCGTTCGCGGTGCTGGCGCTCGCCACGCTCGCCGGGGTGCGGCTGCTCGGCCGGGGCCTGACCCCCGGGCACCACCCGGTGCGCAGCCGCACGGGCTGGCAGATCTGGGCCACGCAGCGGCTGATGGACGACGCCCGCGGCACCCTCTACCCGCTGTACGCGAGCACCCTCACCCCGTACTGGCTCCGGGCCCTCGGCGCGCGGATCGGCCGGGACGTCGAGGCGTCCACCGTGCTGATGCTGCCGTCGCTCACCACCGTCGGCGACGGCGCGTTCCTCGCGGACGACACCCTGATCGGCTCCTACGAGCTCGGTCGCGGCTGGCTGCGCGTCGAGCCGGCGAAGGTCGGCAAGCGGGCGTTCCTCGGCAACTCCGGGATGATCGCCCCGGGCCGCGCGGTGCCCAAGCGCGGCCTGGTCGCGGTGCTGTCCGCGACCCCGGAGCGCGCCAAGCCCGGCACCTCGTGGCTGGGGTCGCCGCCCGAGCCGCTGCGCCGGACCCCCGGCGAGGGCGACACCAGCCGCACGTTCGACCCGCCGACCCGGCTGCGGGTGGCCCGCGCGCTCGTCGAGGCCTGCCGGCTGCTCGCGGTCGTCGTGGCGTTCGGCATCGGCGTGGCCGCGCTGCTCACCCTGCAGGCCGTCGCCGAGCGGCACGGGCTCGGCGCCGCGGCGCTGGTCTCGCCGCTCGTCGTGCTCGGCGCCGCGGCGGTGGCGTGCGGGGTGGCGGTGGTCGCGAAGTGGCTGCTGGTCGGCCGGCTGCGCGCGGGGGAGCACCCGCTGTGGAGCGGGTTCATCTGGCGCAACGAGCTCGCCGACACGTTCCTGGAGTGCGTCGCAGTGCCGTGGCTCGGGCCCGCCGCCGTCGGCTCCCCGGCGATGAACGTCTGGCTGCGGGCGCTCGGCGCGCGGATCGGCCGCGGGGTCTGGTGCGAGACCTACTGGCTGCCGGAGGCGGACCTCGTCACCCTCGGGGACGGCGCCACGGTGAACCGCGGGTGCGTGCTCCAGACGCATCTGTTCCATGATCGGGTGATGAGCATCGACAGCGTGCGCCTGGACCCGGGCGCCGGCATCGGCCCGCACGGCGTGATCCTGCCCGCCGCGAGCCTCGGCGCGGCCGCCAGCGTCGGCCCGGCGTCCCTCGTGCTGCGCGGGGAGTCCATCCCCGCGGGCAGCCGGTGGACGGGCAACCCGGTCGCGCCGGTGACCGCGTGAGGGCCGACCCGTACCTGCCCGACCACGTGCCCGGCGGCCTGGACGTCAGCCGGTACGACCTCGAGCTGGACTACCGGGTGGCGAGCAACCGGCTGGACGCCGTCGCGCGGGTGCACGCCACCGCCGCGGGCGAGGTCGAGCGGCTCTCGCTCGACCTCGTCGGCCTGCGGGTGTCCCGCGTGCTCGTGGACGGCCGGCGGCCCGCGCGGTTCGCGCAGCGCGACGGCCGGCTCGAGGTGCGGCTCGCGCGCCTGGTCGCCGACGGCACGCCCCTCGTGGTCGAGGTGCACTACGGCGGGCAGCCCGGGCCCCGGCGCGGCCCGTGGGGCGAGGTCGGCTGGGAGGAGCTCACCGACGGCGTGATCGTCGCCGGCCAGCCCGACGGCGCGCCGTCCTGGTTCCCGTGCGACGACCGGCCGGCCGCCAAGGCCGCCTTCCACGTCGTCGTCACGTGCGAGGCCGGCTACGAGGTCGTGACCAACGGCGTGCTCGTCGGCCGGCGCGCGCGGTCCAGCCGGGTCCGCTGGGAGTTCGACCAGCCGGAGCCGACCGCCCCCTACCTGGCCACCGTGCAGATCGGCCGGTACGAGCGCGTGCCGCTGACCGCCGGGCCCGTCCCGCAGGACGTCGTCGCCCCCGCCCGGCTGCGGGCGGCGCAGGCGCACGACTTCGGCCGGCAGCCGGCGATGATGGCGCTGTTCGTCGACCGGTTCGGCGGCTACCCGTTCGCCCGGTACGACGTCGTGGTCACCGACGACCCGCTGGAGATCCCTCTCGAGGCGCACGGCGTGTCCGTGTTCGGCGCCAACCACGTCGACGGCCACCGGGGCACCGAGCGGCTGGTCGCCCACGAGCTCGCCCACCAGTGGTTCGGCAACAGCCTCACGGCGGCGACCTGGCGGGACATCTGGCTGCACGAGGGCTTCGCCGCCTACGCCGAGTGGCTGTGGGAGGAGGAGTCCGGCGGCCGCACCGCCGACGCCCAGGCGCGCACGGTGCACGGCCGGCTCGCGGGGCTGCCGCAGGACCTCGTGATCGGCGACCCGGGCCGCGAGGCGATGTTCGACGACCGGCTCTACAAGCGCGGCGCCCTCACCCTGCACGCCCTGCGCGCGGAGCTCGGCGACGTGCCGTTCTTCGAGGTCCTCCGCGCGTGGACCGCCCGGCACCGGCACGGCACCGTGACCACCGGGCTGTTCGCCGACTGCGTCCGCGACGTCACCGGGTACGAGCCCGTCGGGCTGCTGGACGCGTGGCTGCACCGGCCGGCGCTTCCGGCGCTCCCGGGCGCCCGCCGGGGGCGCTGAGCCCGCTCGGGGCGCCCGTGTGCACGGTGTCCCGGGTGGGGGCGCGGTGGTGTTCCGGAGTCGTGTGCACCGTGTCCCGAGTGCGGCGTGGTGGTGTTGCGGAGTCGTGTCCACGGTGTCACGGGCGGGCACGTGGTGGTGTTCCGAAGTCGTGTGCACTGTGTCCCGGGTGGGGACCTGGTGGAGTTCCGGAGTCGTGTCCACCGTGCACACGTCGCCGGGCGAGGGTCCGACCTGCTGTCGGGTCACCGTGGTCACCGTGGACGCCGTGGACACGTTGCGCGGCACCTGTCCGACCCGCCGTCGGGACACCGTGACCACGGTGGACACGAGGCGGGGGTGCTCAGGGCAGCAGGTCGGCCTCGCGGACGTCGACGGTCGGGCTGGTGTCGCCGGGGAGCAGGGCCGCCAGCCCCACGAGGTGCGCACCGCCGTCCCCGGCGAGGGCGAGGTCGGTGAGCCACCACCGCGCGCCGGGCGGCGGGGGCAGCGCGTCGGGGGCGTGCCGGACCGCCGGGCGGCCCGCGACGTCGTCGACCCGCAGCGCGCGGGGGTCGACGGCGAGCCCGGTCCCGGCGGCCTTGAGCACCGCCTCCTTGCGCACCCAGGACCGGAGCAGGCCGTCCGGGCCGGGCGCAGGCGGCTCGCCGTCGGCGAGCACGACCTCCGCCAGCCGCCCGGGCCCGCGCGGGGCGGCCCTGGGCTCCACGTCCACGCCCACCGGCACGTCGGCCGCCGCCGCCACGACGAGGTCGTCGGCGCGGCCCAGCGAGACCCGGGGCACCGGTCCGCCGTCGGCCCGCCGCGCCAGGGGAGCGCCGTGCGCGGTGCTGCCGCAGGCGGGGCACCGGCGCCCGACGCGGACGTCCGCAGCCGCGGCTCCGCACGCCTCGGCGGCCAGGACCCGCGCGAGCAGCAGCGCGGTCGCCACCGCGTCCTGGCGCCGGGGCGGGGCGGCCGCGACGCGGTCCCGCTCGTCCGGCGTCAGCGCCGGGAGCACCTCGGACACCGGCCTGGTCCACGCCCAGCGCACCCGCAGCACCACGCCCGGCGCGGGCTGGTCCGGGGCGGCGGGAACGGGCACGGCGTCATCATCGCGTGCCGGACCCCTTGACGGGACGGCGCGGCGCCTGTGACGCTCTACAGCGTTGCACTACAACGATGTAGAACCGGAGCGACCGATGCTTTCGCGCAGCACTGACCCCCGATCCGCCCACCGCCCGGCCGCCGCGCTCGTGGCGCTGCTGGCCGTGGTCCTCGCCCTGACGGCCGCGGGCCGGGCGTCCGCCGCACCCGCCGCACCGCCGCCCTCACCGTCCGTCGGCACCTCCGTCGGCACGTCCGCCGCACCGCCCGCCGACGTCGCCGCCCTGGCCGTCGACCCGCCGGGCGGCAAGTCGGTGGTGGGGGAGACCTCGCCGATCCACGACCCGGCGCTGATCATCGACGACGACGGCACCTGGTACGTGTACTCGACGGGCCTGGTGAACCGCGAGAACGGCGGCACCATCCAGGTGTGGTCCTCGGCCGACGACGGCACCACCTGGGCGTACCGCGGCACGATCTGGGACGAGATCCCCGCCTGGATCGACGAGCACTTCGCCGACGGTGCGCTGCCGGACAACCTGTGGGCGCCGGAGATCTACGAGCACGACGGCACCTACTACCTGTACTACTCGGCGTCGCGGTTCGGCACCGACACCTCGGTCACGGCGCTGGCCACCAGTCCCACGCTCGACCCGGAGGACCCGGACTACGGCTGGGTGGACCAGGGCCCCGTGATCAGCTCGCCGGTGACCGGGCTTCCCGACGGCAAGGCGTTCAACGCGATCGACGCCGGGATCGTCGAGGACGAGGACGGCACGCCGTACCTGGCGATCGGCTCGTTCTGGTACGGCATCTTCCTGGTGCCGATCGAGTGGCCGAGCGGCAAGCCGGTCGACGGCTGGCAGGCGCGGACGGTGCACCTCGCGGACCGGATGATGGAAGGCAACCCGATCGAGGCGCCGTACATCGTGCACCGGGACGGCTACTACTACCTGTTCGTCTCGTTCGGCTTCTGCTGCCGCGGCGCGGACTCGACCTACCAGGTGGCCGTCGGGCGGGCCGAGCAGGTGACGGGCCCGTACCTGGACGCCGAGGGGCGTGACCTGGCCGACGGCGGCGGGACGATCGTGCTCGACCGGCACGGCGCGGTGGTCGGACCGGGCGGGCAGTCGGTGTTCGGCGACTACCTCGCGTTCCACTACTACGACGCGTCGAACACCACGGCGCCCCACATCCCCACGCTGGGCCTCCAGCGGCTCGACTGGGTGGACGGCTGGCCGGTCGCGGACCAGGCGGTCGAGCTGCCCGCCGTCGCGACGCCCCCGGCGTCCGGCACGGTCGAGCCGGGCGCGGACGCGACGTTCGCGGCGCGGGTCACCGGGTCGCCGCGGCCGGTGGTGACGTGGCAGACGTCGGCCGACGCGGGCGCCACCTGGAGCGACGTGCCCGAGCAGCCGGTCACCGTGCCGGAGGGTGCGGGCACCGGTGCCGCCGGGGGAGTGCAGGCGCTCGCGGCGGGGGACGCGGCCACCTCGACCCTGGTGCTCCCGGCCGTGACGGCCGCGCAGGACGGGCTGCTGGTGCGGGCGACGGCGCACAACGCGCACGGCACGGCGACCAGCGCCCCCGCGACGCTGACCGTCGCGGCGGCCGGTCCCGCACCCGGTACGCCGGTGCCCGGGGCGCCGGGGGCACCGGTGCCGGGGACGCCGGCCGCGCCCGCAGCACCGGCCGTCCCGGTCGCACCCGCCGCCGGGACGGGGTCGGGCGTGCTCGCCGCGGGCGGCGGGACCCGGTCGGGCGTGCTCGCGGCGACGGGCTCGGACCCTGCTCCGCTGCTCGGCCTCGCGGTGGGGATGCTGCTCGCCGGGGCCGCCGGTGTCACCGCGGCGGGGCTGCGCGCGCGGCGGGGCCGGCCGGGCGAGGCCCCGGGGGTCTGACGGCCTCGGGGTCCGGGCTGCGCACCGCGCGGGTGCGCGGCCCCGGACCCAGGGAGCCGTCAGGCCGTGACGCTCTCGCGGGAGGTGAACCGGCGGACGGTGCCGCGCATGCCGAGCTCGCTGCGCCGGGCCAGCGCCAGCCCGACGACGAGGGCGCCGAGCAGCGGCCCGACGCCGCAGGCCACCATGCCGGCGCGCGCGCCGACGTGCTCGCAGATCCAGCCGATCAGCGTGCCGGACACCGCCTGGGCGCCGAGCAGCACCAGCACGTACAGCGCCATCACGCGGCCGCGGACGTGCGGCGCCACGGTGGTCTGCACCAGGGTGTTGCTGCCGGTGAGGTAGAGCAGCGTGACGACGCCCATCGCGATCAGCACCGCGATGAACAGCGGCAGGCTCGGCGCGAGCGCGGCGAGCAGCTGCAGGCCGCCGATGCCGCCCGCCAGGAGCACCAGGTGGGTGATCCGGCTGCCGCGGCGGCGGGTGGACAGCAGGGCGCCGGTGAGCGCGCCGACCGCGAGCATCGACGTGAGCAGCGCGTAGCCGCCGGCGTCGGTGCGGAACACCTGGTCGGTGTACGCGGCGAGCACGGTGGCCATGTTGACGCCGGTGACGGCGACGAACCCGACGAGCACGACGGACCACAGGATCCGCGGGCTGCGCCGGACGTACGCCAGGCCCTCGCGGAGCTGGCCGCGGGCGCGGGCGACGACCGGCGCGGGGGTCAGCTCGGAAGCGCGCATGAGGACGAGCAGCAGCACGGCGGCGAAGCACGCCAGCCCGTTGAGCAGGAAGGTCCAGCCCTCGCCGACGGCGCTGATCAGGCCGCCCGCGACGGCAGGCCCGACGAGGCCGCCCAGCTGGAACACCGCGGAGTTCACGCTGATCGCCTGGCGCAGGTGCTGCGGGCCGGCGATCTCGTGCACGAACGCCTGCCGGGCCGGGTTGTCGAACACGGTCGCGAGGCCGCTGACGAACGCGGCGACCAGGACGTGCCACGCCTGGACGTGCCCGGTGAGCGCGAGCACGGCGATCGCGAGCGTCGACAGGCCGAACACGGACTGGGTCACCATCAGCACCCGGCGCCGCGGGTACCGGTCGGCGATCACGCCGCCGACCAGGCCGAGCAGCAGCATCGGCAGGAACTGCAGGGTCACCGTCAGGCCGACGAGGGCGGCGGAGCCGGTGAGGCTGAGCACCAGCCAGTCCTGGGCCACGCGCGCGGCCCAGCCGCCGGTGTTGGTCAGCACCTGGGAGGCGACGTACAGGCGGAAGTTCCGGACGCCCAGCGCGGCCAGCGTGGCGTTGCGGGGACGCGGGGCGGACGCGCTCGCGGCGGCGGCGTCGGCGGGGGTGTCGACCGGGGCGGCCGGGCGGCGGTGCAGCGCGAGCCGGGGGCGGTGCAGCGTCCGGGCGGTGCGGCTCGCGGCCGTCGGGGCGACGGTCCGGGCGGTGCGGCGGGTGCGGGTCGGGGACAGGGACGGGCGGCGAGCCGAAGGCACAGGAGTTCCTAGCTGAGGTGGTGCGGAGGTGGCGTGCGGAACGGGGTCCGTGAGAGTCAGTACCTCTACGGTACGGTCGCCGCGCTCATTTTTCGACGTCATGACGGCTATCAGTGCCATCATGTTCCGTAATGATCACGTCGCGTCCACGCAGGTCGTGGGCGGTATGTCCGAAGCGGAGGTTCGCGTGCTTGACCCCGACCAGCTGCGCACTTTCCTGGCCGTTTCCGAGACGTTGAACTTCACGCGGGCGGGCGCGCGCCTCGGTCTGTCGCAGCCCACCGTGAGCCAGCACATGCGCAAGCTCGAGGAGGCCGCGGGCCGCCGGCTGCTGGACCGGGACACCCGCGGCGTGCAGCTGACCGACGACGGCCAGGCGATGGCGACGTTCGCCCGGACGATCCTCGCGGCGCACGACGAGGCCACCCGGTACTTCACCGGGTCCGCGATGCACGGGCGGCTGCGGTTCGGCGCCGCGGACGACCTGGCGCTGGCGCAGCTGCCCCGCGTGCTGCGGGACTTCCGGCGGCTGCACCCGCGGATCAACCTGGAGCTCACCGTCGCGCAGAGCGGGGCGCTGCACCGGCGGGTCCGCGCCGGCCAGCTCGACCTCGTCTACATCAAGGAGGCCACCGGGCAGGCGGAGGGCCAGCTCGTCCGCCGCGACCGGCTGGTGTGGGTCGCGCTGCCGGGCACGGCGGTGGACCCGGGCGCCCCGGTGCCGCTGATCACCTACCAGGGGTCCTCGATCACCCGGCAGGCGGCGGTGCAGGCGCTCACCGAGGCGGGTCGGCCGTGGCGGATCACCTGCAAGACGGTCGAGGTGAACGGGGTGCTCGCCGCCCTGCGCGCGGGCATGGGCATCGCGGTGCTGCCGCAGAGCCTCATCCCCGAGGACCTCGTGCCGCTGCCCGCGGGGCTGGGGCTGCCGGACCTCGGGGACGTCGACATCACCCTGGTGGCGAACCCGCAGTCGCCGCGGGAGCCGATCGAGGCGCTGACCAGCGCGATCCTCGGCACCGGACCGCGCTAGTCTCACCGGCGGCCCGCCCGGGCCGCCCACCGCCGCCGAGAGGACCCGCGTTGCCCAGCGTCGACTACTTCCTGACCGGTCAGCCCGACGCCGCGCGCGCCGCGCTGGCCGCCGCCCTGCAGGAGCACGGCTTCGAGGTGACCACCAACCCGGACGGCACCTGGGCGGTCGCCCGCGGCAACGCCACCCTCACCGCGTTCGTCGGCGCGCTCGCCGGCCGGTCGAAGCAGCGCCTGGTGTACGCGATGCACTTCTTCGACCACCAGGGCACGCTCGTGGCCCGGTTCTTCCGCGAGTCCGGCGCCGGCGTCCTGGGCGGCGCGGTCGGCCTCGCGCGGTCCAACTCGGTGTTCACCGAGGTCAGCGAGGCCGTCGCCGCGCGCCTGCAGGGCCAGGGACTGCTGGGTCACCTCGTCCGCGGCGCCTGACCCCGCCGGGCAGTCCGGGAATCGCGCGGGCACCCGACCTGGTTAGGCTCGGCGGAGGCCCGCGTCCGTGCGGGTGGTTCGGCACGAGGGAGAGCGTCCGTGGCACAGGGTGTGGTGGCCGAGGGCCTGCAGGTCGGGTACGCGGCGATGCTGGAGCAGTTCCATCCGACGGAGGCCGTCGAGCTGTCCGCCTACGCCGAGAGCCAGGGGTTCCTCGGCACGATGGCGGCCGACCACTACCAGCCGTGGGTGCCGCAGCAGGGCCAGTCGTCGTTCGTGTGGAACGTGCTGACCGCGCTGGGTGAGCGCACCACCGGCGACATGGGGCCCGGCGTCACCGCGCCGACGTTCCGCTGGCACCCGGCGATGGTCGCCCAGGCGTCCGCCACGCTCGCCGCGATGTACCCGGGCCGGCACTGGCTGGGCCTGGGCTCCGGCGAGGCGCTGAACGAGCACATCGTGGCGAACTACTGGCCCGAGGCGCCCGAGCGGATCAACCGGATGTTCGAGGCCATCGACATCATCAAGAAGCTGTTCGCGGCCTCGCTCGCCGGCAAGGACGTCAAGCACTCCGGGCAGTTCTACAAGGTCGAGTCCACCCGGCTGTGGACCATGCCGGAGGTCGCCCCGGAGATCCTGGTCGCCACGGCGGGCCCCGTCACGGCCAAGCGCGCCGGCAAGCACGCCGACGGCCTGATCACCGTCGGGGCGCCGCTGGAGAAGATCAGCGGGCTGTTCGGCAAGTTCGACGAGGGCGTCCGCGAGTCCGGCCGGAACCCCGACGACCTGCCGAAGGTGCTGCAGCTGCACCTGTCGTGGGCGGACACCGACGAGCAGGCGCTCGAGAACGCCATGACCGAGTGGCCCAACGGCGGCATGAAGTTCCCGAAGGGGGACATCCGCTCGCCGTTCGACTTCGCGCAGATGGCCAAGCTCGTGCGCCCCGAGGACTTCGAGGGCCGCATGGTCATCTCCGCCGACCCCGACGTGCACCGCGCGGAGATCCAGAAGTACGTCGACCTCGGGTTCGACCGGATCTACCTGCACAACGTCGGCCGGAACCAGCGCGAGTGGATCGACGTGTTCGGGCGGGACGTGCTGCCGAAGCTGGTGCGCTGACGGTGGCGGAGCCGGGGGCCGTGCCGGCCGCCGCCGTGCTCACCGCCGTGCTCACCGCCTGGGGGGTGCCCGGGATCGGCGAGGTGCGCCCCGGCGACGACCTGGCGACCCTGCTCGGCGACGCGCTCGCCGCGGACGCGGTGGCCCGGCCGGCGACCGCGCTCGCGGACGGCGACGTCCTGGTGGTCACGAGCAAGATCGTGTCCAAGGCGGAGGGCCGGGTCGTCCGGGCGGCGGACCGGGAGGCGGCGATCACCGCCGAGACGGTGCGCGTCGTCGCCACCCGGGAGCACCCCGGCGGGGTGACCCGGATCGTGGAGAACCGGCTCGGCCTCGTCATGGCGGCCGCGGGCGTGGACGCGTCGAACACCCCGGAGGGCACCGTCCTGCTGCTCCCCGAGGACCCCGACGCCACGGCGCGGGCCCTGCGGGCGGCGCTGGCGGCGCGGTTCGGCGTGCGGCTCGGCGTGCTGGTCACCGACACCGCGGGGCGGCCGTGGCGCCAGGGCCAGACCGACATCGCGATCGGCGCCGCGGGCGTGCGGGTGCTGGAGGACCTGCGCGGCTCCACCGACACGTACGGGCGGCCGCTGCAGGTCAGCGTGGCGGCGCTCGCCGACGAGATCGCCGGCGCCGCCGAGCTGGTGAAGGGCAAGGCCACCGGCGTGCCGCTCGCCGTGGTCCGCGGCCTGGCGCACGCGGTCACCGCCGAGGACGGCCCCGGCGCGCGGACCCTGGTGCGGGTGGGACCCGACGACATGTTCGCCGAGGGCACCGCCGAGGCCTACGCCCGCGGCTGGAAGGACGCCACGGGCGCTGCCCCGCGTGACTGAGCAGCCGGGCGGCCTCCGGCTGCGCTGCGAGCAGGGGCCGGTCGGCGGGCGCGCCGCCGCCGCGGGGGCGGACGCGGTGGTCGTGGTGGACGTGCTGTCGTTCACGACGACCGTGTCGGTCGCCGTCGACCGGGGGATCGCCGTGCACCCGTACCCGTGGCCCGCCGGCGGGGGCGCCGACGACGGGGCCGCCGCGTACGCCCGGCGGCACGACGCCGTGCTGGCCGTGCGGCGCCGGGACGCCCGCCCGGGGGACGTCACCCTGTCGCCCGCCGGGATGCGCGCGGCCGACGGGGTCGCGCGGGTGGTGCTGCCCTCCCCGAACGGCGCCACGCTCGCGCACGACCTCGGACGCGGCGCCCCGGTGCTGCTCGCGGCGTCGCTGCGGAACGCGACGGCGGTCGCCCGCTGGCTCGCCGCCCGGCTGGACGACGGCGCGACCGTCGCCGTGGTGGCCGCGGGGGAGCGGTGGCCCGACGGCTCGCTGCGTCCGGCGGTCGAGGACCTCTGGGGCGCGGGCGCGGTGCTCGGCACCCTGCTCCGGCTGACCGGCGCCGACGCGTCCCCGGAGGTGCGCGCGGCGGTGGCGGCGCACGCCGCGGTCGCCGGCCACGAGGCCGCGGCGCTGGCCGCCTGCGTGACCGGGCGCGAGCTCGCCGCGGGCGGCTGGCACGAGGACGTCCGCATCGCGGCGGAGGCCGACGCGAGCGACGCGGTGCCGGTGCTCCGCGCCGGGGCGTTCGTGGACGCGCGGTCGCTACGATGACAACCATGTCCCGTCTCGCGCGCATCACGACGGACCCGGCGGTCTGCCACGGGCAGCCGGTGGTCCGCGGGCTGCGCTACCCGGTGAGCATGCTCCTGGAGCTCATGGCCTCCGGGATGACCACGTTGGAGATTCTCGACGACTACCCGGACCTGGAGCACGACGACCTGCTCGCCGCCCTCGAGTACGGCGCGCTCGCCTCGGGCGGCCACACGGTCACGACGATCCCCGCGGCGTGAAGTTCCTCGTCGACGCGCAGCTGCCAGCACGGCTCGCGCGTGCGCTCACGCAGGCCGGGCACGACGCCTCGCACACCAGCCAGCTGCCGGACGGCAACCGGTCGTCGGACGCCGCCGTCGCGGCGGCGGCTGACGTGGAGGGTCGGGTGGTCGTCACCAAGGACGCGGACTTCCGGATCTCCCATCAGCTCCGCGGGAAGCCGCGACGCGTGCTGATCGTCGCTGTGGGCAACGTCGGCAACGGTGACCTGCTCGCCGCGGTGCTCGCGCACCTGGAGACGATCGTGTCGGCGTTCGACGAGGCCGACCACGTCCAGCTCACCGCCACGCAGATCGTCGCGTGGGCGCGCCGCCCGGCTGACGAGTCCCGCTGAGCGGCGCCGCGGCTCAGCCCTGCTGCGCCGCCGCGATCTGCGCGGACTGGCCGGTCGCTCCCGGCTCGCCGCCCGGGATCGGCTCCGCGATCACCGCGGTGCCGTAGGCGCAGACCTCGCTGAACTGGCCGATCGAGTCGGTGTCGAACCGCATCGCGACGATGGCGTTGGCGCCCCGGCGCACGGCCTCCTCGGTCATGCGGCGCATCACCTCGTGGCGGGACTCGTACATGATCTTCGTGTACTCGGGGATCTCCCCGCCGCCGATGGACCGGAAGCCCGCCGTGAAGTTCGCCCCGATGTTGGTGGCGCGGACGGTCAGGCCCATGACCTCGCCGAGGACCGCCTGGATGCGGTAGCCGGGGATCTCGTTGCTGGTGACCACGATCATGCGGGCGAGCCTGTCACGTCGCGGGGACGCACCGCGCGGGCCGCGGGGGTGAGGTTCAGCCCTTCGCCGCCCGGGCCGCCGCCTTGGCGGCCTTCTTCGTCTCGCGGACCCTGCCGAGGGTCTCCGGGTCGCGCACGTCGGCGATCGACCGGAACTCCTCGTCGCCGTAGGCGCCGGCCGCCTCCCGCCAGCCCGCGGGCGTCACGCCCCGCTGTTTGCCGAGCAGCGCCAGGAAGATGCGCGCCTTCTG
>JAPSIJ010000461.1 GCA_031178805.1 Cellulomonas sp.
CGCCCGGCGCGCGCGGTCGGCTGGTCGTGGACGGCACGCCGGTCGAGGGCCGGACCGTCCCCTACGCCCCGGCGGGGAGCACGGTGCGGGTGGAGGTCACCGTCTGAGCCGCTATGCTGGACGCGCGTCCCCGCTGCCGGGGACGTGTGGATCGCGCGCGGGACCTGGTCCCGTGGCGATCACGCGGGTGTAGTTCAATGGTAGAACTTCAGCTTCCCAAGCTGATAGCGCGGGTTCGATTCCCGTCACCCGCTCCACCGGAGGGCCAGGCGCGCACGCGCCTGGCCCTCGGTCGTTCCCGGGCCCGGGCGCGGACCCGCCGCCGGGGCAGGTGGTACCGCTCAACGATGAGCGCTTCCCCCTACTCAACGGTCCGGAGCGTCCCGTCGCCGTGGCTAGCGTGCCCTCGCCAGCGCCGACGGAAGGACCGCATGAACCTCCAGATCTCCCGGATCGACCTGCGGCTGCCCGACCGCTGGTGCGGCTGGCGCCCCGGCGACGGCCCGCGGGTCGCGCGCCGCGCCGCCGCGACCCTCACGACCTCGCCGCTCGCGGCCGCGCGGCTCCGGGCGCAGCTCGAGGCGGTCGACCGCGCGGTGGTCGAGCAGCACTGCCGGCACGTCCGCGCCGGCGCGTGGGTGCCCGACCCGTCGGGCGACGTGCTCGCGGCGCTCGCCTGCGAGCTGCTGGCCGAGGCGCCCGACGGCCCCGACGCGGCCGCCGCCTACCTCGGCCGGGTGCAGCGGAAGATCTACCGGTCCCGCCGCCGGGCGACCCGCGTCGCCTACCACGCCGCCACGCTGCGCGAGGTGCCCGCCGGCGGCGCGGTCGTGACGCTGCGCAGCCACGGCGTGCAGCGGCACGAGGTCAGCTGGACGGTGTTCCCGCCGCGGGCGGCGCAGGCCGTCGAGCTCCGGTTCGACACCCGCAGCAGCGCCCGCTACGAGGACCTGGTGGCCGAGGCGGAGTCGATCGCCCACGGGCTGCGCGTGGTGCTGACCGACCCGACCGCGCCGGTCGGCGCCCTCCTGCCGGCCCGCTCGTCCCGCTGAGGCCCGGCGGGCGGCAGGGTCAGCGCGCCGGCCGCCGCGCGCCCCGGGGGTCCCGGCCCGTGCCCGGGTCGCGCCGCGGGGGCGCCGGGTCCACCCGGCGGCGCTGCAGGTGCTCGTAGACCACCGAGGTGCGGACGTCGGCGATCTCCGGCCGCTCCGTCATCCGGTCGATCACGAAGGCGTACAGGCTGTCGTTGTCCGGCACCGCCACGTGCACGAGGAAGTCCTCGCTGCCGCTGGTGACGAACACGCCCAGCGTCTCGGGCAGCCCGATCACCCAGGACCGGAAACCCTCGATGGTGCGCCGGGTCGGCGGCCGGACCCGGACGGCGACCAGCGCCTGGACGGGCCGGCCGATCGCGGCGAGGTCCACGTCGAGCGTCGCGCCGCGGATCACCCCGCGCTCCCGCAGGGCCCGGGTGCGGTCCAGCGCGGTCGTCGGCGCGACCCCCACGGCGGCCGCCACGTCGCGGTTCGTCCGCCGTGCATCGTCCTGCAGCTCCCGCAGGATCGCCGTGTCGAGCTCGTCCAGAGCGGCCATACGGCGACTGTATCCGTGCGATGTACGGACTGCTTGCGGCGTCGTCGCACGACTGCCTAGCGTCTCGTCGCGTCACCGCACAGGCGACCGCCGGCGCGCCGGCGTCCCGACTCCGGAGGTCCGCATGTCCGCCGTTCCCGAGAGCCCCGTCGTCGGGTTCGAGCCCGACGAGATCCGCACCGGCGAGCCCACGCGCTCGGCGCGGCTGAAGTGGGTGGTCGTCGTGGACGTCGCCCTGGCCCCCGGTCCCGCGGCGAACGCGGTGGTCTGCGCGACGGCCGCGACGGCGACCCGGGTGCCGGGGCTGCTCGGCCCGGACGCGGTGGACGCCGCGGGCACCGTGCACCCCGGGCTGCCCTGGGCCGGGTGCACGGTGCTGGGCGCGTCCGCCCCGCAGCTGGCCGACCTGCGGGCGAAGGCGCTGGCCGCGCCGGGCGTGCACGTCGCCGACGTGCCCGGCGCCGCGCAGCGGACCCGGGTCTACGACGAGTACCGCACCGAGGTGGCGGCCGCGGAGGCGCTGGACTACCTCGCCGTCAGCGTGGTCGGGCCCCGCAACCGGGTCGACAAGATCGTCGGGCGCCTGCGGCTGCTCGCCTGACGTGGGACGAGGGTGTGGACGGCGCCGGCGCTGTGCACACCCCGCTGCACACGGCGGTCCACAGCCCGGTCCCTTCTCCCCCGCTCGACCCACAGCCTCGTGCACAACCTGGGGACAACCCCTGTGGACCGAGCCGGACATCTCGCCCGCCCGGGTGGCGGGAGCGCCCGGTCGGGGGACCCCGCCTGTGGACATGTGGACAAAAACTGTGGGCGGACGGGTTCGCGCACACGGAGAGGCCCCTCGGAGTAAGCGTCCGAGGGGCCTCCCGGTGATCGTCGTCCGTCGCCCCCGACGGGTCGGGGACCGGCCACCGCTCTGACGGTGCGGCTCCGCCCCGGCACCCGGCCGGCCACAG
>JAPSIJ010000053.1 GCA_031178805.1 Cellulomonas sp.
GCCTGATCGCCCGGGCGGCGCACGCGCGCTGAGCCGTCACAGCCCCGGCGCGCACCCGCCGCGGCCGAGCTCCGCGAGCCCGGTGAGGTCGCCCGCCTGGAACGTCGGCACCCCGGTGGTCGGGTGCATCAGCTGGGTGGGGTCGTCGACGTGGTCCAGCCCGACGACGTGGCCGAGCTCGTGCCGCAGCACCGGCAGGTACTCCAGCCCGGTGCGGCCGGGCGCGGGCGCGAGCAGCTCGGTGTCCAGGTAGACGGTGCCGGTGACGAGGTGCGCGTCCCGGGTGAACGGCTCCTCGGCCATCTGCACCTGCGCGATGCCCGCGACCGAGCCGGCCAGGTCGGGCACGGTCGCGGCGTCGGCGAACCCGACGAGCACCGGCGCCCACCGGTCGCCGTACCGGTCGGGCTGGAAGGCGGCCCGGTCCAGCGACACCGGCTCGGTGGCGGGCCCGTCCTCGACGAACGTCAGCCCCGTGGCGGCGGACACCTCCGCCAGCGCCGCGGTCACCTGCGCCGGGAAGTCGGCGGGTGCCCCGGCGGTGGCGACCACGACGTGGATCGGCCGGCACGGCGACCAGGCGACGGGCGCCTCGCGGCCGTCCTGGGTGCGGGTGTGCTGGAAGGCGTAGGAGGTGCCGGGGGTGGCGACGGTGACGACCGGCGCCAGGCGGCCGCCGGTCTCCTCGAAGCCGCGCTGCGGGTGGTCGCGCGCGGCGGCGGGGACGAGGTCGCCGATGCTCCACGGGACGGCGCCGCCCTGCCGGGCCGCCAGCCAGTCGAACCCGTAGACCGCGGCCATCACGGTGAGCACGAGGCAGGTGAGGACCCCGGTGGTGCTCGGGCGGCGGCGCGGGCGGGCGTCGGGGGAGCGGCGGGGCACACCACCTCATCGGCGGCGCGCCCCGCCGGGTTGAGGGCGCGGGCGGTCAGTCCTCCAGCTCGTCGAGCAGCCCGCCGCCGACCCAGTCGTCGATGGCGGCCTCGTCGGCCTTGGACAGCTCCATCCGCGCGCCGCGGCACAGCCCGACGACGTTGTCCGCCCACGCCTCGGCGATGTCCTCCGCGGTGACCGTGCTGTCGAGCTCGAGCCCGGAGTACAGGACGCCGGAGAGCACGAAGTTCACCGTGGAGCGGCCGACCGCGGCGCCGGCCTCCTGGCAGGCGTCCCGGACGCGCCGCGCGGTGGCGGCGCGCTCGAACGGGTGCGCCCGGACGTCCTCGGCCAGCGTGGTGAGCAGCACCCGGTAGTTCTCCCGGCTGAGCCCCGGGGTGTCGGTGACGGCGATGACCTGGCGCTGCAGCGCGGTGGGGTCGGTACCGGCGTCCGGCGCGCCCGGCAGGTCGGCCTCGCCGAACCGCTTGGGGTCCCAGACGTAGCCGGGGGAGGGCCGCGCGGCGACGCCGAGCTCCGGGACCGCGTGCGCGAGCCACGGCAGGAAGCCGCCGGTGCCGGCCCAGCGGGTCGCGGGCAGCGTGGGGTCGGCCTTCTGCGCGGCCTGCGCGACCGCGCCGGTGGGCACGGGCCGGTCCGCGGAGCGCACGCGCTGCAGCACGGCGCGGCGGGCCGCGAGCGCTCCCGCGGTGGAGGCCTCGGTCGCGGCGGGCGCGGCCGGCTCCTCCTTGCGGCCGCCGCGCGCGGGCTCCCCGGCGGCGGGCGCCTCCGTCGACGGCGCGACCGCGGCGGGCGCGGGCTCCGGGGTGTCGGCCGGCGCGGTGTCGTGGGCGGTGACGAGCTCGGCGAGGTCGTCGGCGGTGATCACGGTGTCCGCGACGGCCCGGTACGCGCTGGCGGCCGGGCTGGCGGTGATGATCGTGACGCGCCGGTCGGCGGCGCGGCAGCGCTGCACCAGCGGCGTGAAGTCCGCGTCGGCGGAGACGATGACGAACTCGTCGTACCGGGTGTCGGCGTCCAGCGCGTCGACGGCGTCCAGCACGAGGTTGATGTCGGCGCTGCTCTTGCCCTGCTGGGTGAGCGACGGGCAGTCGACCACCTGGAAGCCGGCGCGCGTGAAGTTCGGCCGGTACCGGGAGAACACCGAGGGGTTCAGGTAGCAGGACCGCACCAGGAACCGGCGCGTGAAGTCGCCGTCGGCGTCGGTGCCGGACTCGAGCTCCGCGAGCCAGTGCCCCGGGTCGGTCGCGAACGCCTCCGCGGCGTCGGGGTCCAGGCGGCGCAGCCCGATGTAGACGTTGTCGAAGTCCACGAACATCGCCGCGCGCAGGCGGCGCGGGGAGTCGAGGCGGTCGGTGTCGAGGGCTGAGGTCACGCCCCCATCCTGCCCGGTCCGCGCGCCGCGCACCCGCAGGCACCCCGGCGCGACCCCCGGCGCGACCCCCGGCACGACCTGCCCGGGGGCCACCAGGGCGCGCTCGTACACTGTCCCGGTGCCGAGCAGGAGCAGGACGGTGAGCCGTGGACGTCCGTGACCTCCTGGCCGACCCCGGGCTGGGGCTGAGCGTGGTCGCGGCCGAGCCCGACGCCCTCGACCGCCCGGTGACCTCCGCCTACATCACCGACCTGCCGGACCCCTCCCGGTTCCTGTCCACGGGCGACGTGGTGCTGACCAGCGGGCTGTGGCTCGACCGGCCGGACGGCGCGGGGACGTTCCTCGGCGCGCTCGCCCGGCAGGACGTCGCGGCGATGGTGCTCGGGCTGATCGAGATCGGCGTCATCCCGGACGAGGTGATCGCGACCTGCCGCGCCCGCGGCCTGACGCTGCTCACGGTGTCGCCCGGCGTGTCCTTCCGGCAGATCGCCGACGAGATCGCCGCCCGGCAGCCCGGCTCCGCGACCGGCCTGGCGACGCGGACCATGCGGTTCAGCCGCCGGATCGCCGACACGGTGTCCCGCGGCGGCGGCGTCGCGGAGCTGCTCGCGCAGTTCTCCGCGGAGTTCTCGGTCGGCTGCTGGGTGATCGACGAGACGGGGATGCTGCTCGCCTCCGCGGGTGCGGCCCCGGACCGCGCCCAGGTCGCGGAGCAGTGGAACGCCGTCATCGCCCGCGAGCACGACAAGCGCGTCATCGTCTCCGGCGAGGACGGCCCCGCGACGATCGTGCGCACCGGGGCGCGCGACCGCTCGGGGTTCTTCGGCTGCTGGGGCGACCACCGGTCGTTCTCGGACGAGGTGTCGCTGGCGCTGGACGCCCTCGTGGGGGCGCTGCGGGTGGAGATGGAGCTCGCCGGCCGGTGGCGGGAGACGCGCGACGCCCAGGTGGCCGCGCTGATCACCTCGATCCGCGACCAGGAGGCCTCGCCGGGCGCCATCTCGGCCCGGATGCGCCTGGAGGGCCTCGGCCCGCAGGACGAGACGACGATCGTCGCCGCGCAGGTGGACGACCCCCGGTTCCCCCGCGCCGCGGTGCTGGAGATGCTGCAGCGCACGCTGTCCGCCCGCGGGCACCGGGTGATGGGCTGCCGGTCGGACGACCTGGCGATCCTGCTGGTCAACGGCCCCGGCGACGACGACCGGCCGCTGGCCGAGCACCTGACCGAGGAGTACCACCTGCTGCTCGCCGGACGGCAGCTCCGGGTCGGGATGAGCGACCCGGTCAGCGGGGTGAGCCGGCTGAACTCGGCGATCGCCACCGCCGTCGAGCGGGTGCAGAACGCGTCGGGCGCGGACCCGGTGGTGGTGTCCACCGCGCTGCACGTGCAGACGCACCGGGCGCTGCTGCGGATGCTCGGGCAGAGCACCCGGTCCGGCTACGCGCGCGAGGTGCTGGCGCCGCTGCTGTCCTACGACGAGCGGCACAACGCCGACCTGGTCGGCACGCTGCGGGCGTTCCTCGACGGCGGCGGCGCGTGGCAGGAGACCGCCCGGCAGCTGCACCTGCACACGAACACGCTGCGCTACCGGATCGCCCGCATCGAGGAGCTGACGAACCGGGACATGAGCACGATGGCCGACCGGGTCGACCTGTTCCTCGCCATGACCTGCCTCGACGAGGCGGAGTAGGGCGCGTCGGCCCCGCCCGGCGGCCCGGGCGGCCCGGCCGGCGTCAGGCCGCGCCGAACCGCATCGTCGGGATGCCGTACGCCCGCGGGTCGGGCACCCGCAGCAGCGCGGGGGCGACGACCTCCTCCACGAGCACCTCGACGGTGTAGTGCGCCTCGGCCCCGAGCAGGTGGCCGGCGAAGGCCGCGGCGGCCGCGTTCTTCACGCCCACGGCCAGGTGCACGTGCGGGGTGGCGGCCCCGGCGACCGGGTCCCACAGGACCGTGCCGCTGCCGATGCCCTCGGTGTAGGTCACGGTGACCTCCTGGGGCAGCGGGGGCTCCTGGTCGGCGACCGGCTCGTCGGCGGCGATGAACCGCACGGAGCGGAACGCGCCGGAGAACACCGGGACGAACGCCTGCCGGATGCCGTGCCGGCGGCAGACCTCGGCGAGCGAGGCGAGCACCTCGTCGCCCGGCTCCAGCACGACGGCGACGCGGCGCCCGGTGGTGACCTCGGTGCTCTGCACGGCTCAGACCGCCCCGAGGACGGCCGCGTCGGCGGCGAGCGCGGGCACGGCGGCGCCGGTCCTCTCGGCGTGCGCCCGGACCTCGGCCAGCAGCGCGGCCTTGGCGCCGTCCGGGAGGAACGAGGAGGCGATCGCGTTCGCGGCGAGCACGCCGAGCTGGTCCTGGGTCACCGTGCCCGCGGCGACGAGCGCGTCGAGGTTGTCGTCCAGGTAGCCGCCGAAGTACGCGGGGTCGTCGGAGTGCACGGAGGCGCGCAGGCCCTCGTCCAGCATCACGGCGATCGGGTGGTCGGCGAGGTCCGGCCCGGACGTGCGCAGGGCGACGTTCGACAGCGGGCACACGGTCAGCGGCGTGCGGGTCTCGCGCAGGTGGGCGACCAGCTCCACGTCCTCGAGGGCGCGGTTGCCGTGGTCGACGCGCTCGGCGCCGAGGATGTCCAGGGCCTCCCACACGTACTCCGGGCCGCCCTCCTCGCCGGCGTGCGCGACGCGGCGCAGCCCCTCCGCGGCGGCGCGCTCGTACACGTCGCGGAACAGCGCCGGCGGGAAGCCGACCTCGGAGGAGTCCAGGCCGACGCCGAGCAGGTGCTCGCGGTAGGGCAGCACCGCCTCGAGCGTCGCCATCGCGGCGTCGGGCCCCAGGTGCCGCAGGAAGCAGACGATCAGCCCGCCGGACATGCCGTGCCGGGCGCGGGCGTCGGCCAGCGCCGCGGACAGCCCGAGCAGCACGTCCTCGACGGGCACGCCCCGCTCGGTGTGCGACTGCGGGTCGACGAACACCTCCGCGTGCCGCACGCCGGCGGCCGCCGCGCGGTCGAGGTAGCGGGCCCCGAGGTCCTGGAAGTCCTGCCGGGTGCGCAGCACGTCGAGGTTGGCGTAGTAGACGTCCAGGAAGTCCTGCAGGTCGCGGAACGGGGCGCCGCGGCCGGCGCCGTCCGGCACCGGGACGCCGTTGCGCGCCGCGAGCACGTGGATGAGGTCGGCGTCGAGCGTGCCCTCGATGTGCACGTGCAGTTCAGCCGTCGGCCACACGTCCTGCTCCTGGTCGTTCGTCGGTCGTCGCGGGGTCCGCCCCACGCTTGTCCGGAAGCCAACCACAGGGCCGTGGCCTGCTGCCTCGTGCGATCGACCAACGCCCTCGGCGCCCGTGGCGGCGGTCCGCTGGGCGATCCGCCGGACCGGGGCCCGACCGCCGTCGTCGTGTGACGTCCGTGTGACACGACGGTGCGGTCGCACAACGGACCGCACGGCTGGGGGCGGGGGAGTTCGGAGGATCCCACATGGCGACGCCCTCGGCCGGACCTGTCGAATAAGGGGCGTCGCCGGGGAGGCCCGGCGACGACAGCACCCCCAGCACCCCCTGGCACCGCGGCCCACCCCCTGGCCGGGTGACCGCACGACGTGATCGAGGTTGACGTGACCCGCACCCGCACGACCCCGCGCCCCCGGCGCCGGATCGCCGGCCTGGCCGCCGCCGTGGCCGCCGCCGGCCTGCTGCTCTCCGCCTGCTCCGGCTCCGACGACGCGGGCTCCGGCGACGGGGCGAGCGAGGGCACCGGGTCGTTCGACGCGATCAGCGTCCAGCTGTCCTGGCTGAAGAACCAGCAGTTCGCGGGCGAGTACGTGGCCGTCGAGGACGACCTGTACACCGACGCCGGCTTCCCCGAGGTGACGCTGACCGCCGGCGGCTCGTCCGCCACGAGCGCCGAGGCCGCCGTCGCGACCGGCCAGGCCTTCGTGGGCCTGTCCTCCCCGCTGATCACCGCGCCGGCGATCCAGGGCGGCGCGGAGCTGAAGATCATCGGCGCGACGTACCAGCTGAACCCGTTCGCGCTGGTGTCGGCCGCCTCCGCGCCGATCGCGGGCCCGGACGACCTGACCGGCAAGACCATCGCCGTCTCGGACTCGAACACGCTGGTGTGGAACGCGTTCCTCGCCGCGAACGACCTGGACGACACGGACGTCACGACCGTGCCGCTGTCCGACACCTCGATGCTCACCACCGGCCAGGTGGACGGGTTCATCGGCTACACCACGACCGGGGCCGCGGCGCTGGAGAACGCGGGCTTCGCGGCGACCGAGTTCCTGCTCGCCGACGAGGGCCTGCCGATGGTCGGCGAGGTGCTGGTCACCTCCCAGCAGGCCATCGACTCCCAGCCGGAGCAGGTCAAGGCGTTCCTGCTCGCGACGGTGCAGGGCTGGCAGGGCGCCCTGGCCGACCCCGAGCGCGCGGTCGACCTCACCGTCAACACCTACGGCAAGGACCAGCAGTACGACGCCGACGCCGTGGCCCTGTCGTTCGACCGGCAGGCCACGCTGATCGAGACGGAGGAGACCGCGACCCACGGCATCCTCACCGTCTCGGACGAGCTGCAGCAGGGCACCGTCGACTCGCTCGCCTTCGCGGGCATCGACATCGCCGCCGAGGACCTCTTCGACCTCTCCCTCCTCGACGAGGTGTACGCCGAGAACCCGGACCTGCTGTCGTGACGTCCCCCCAGTCCACGCCCGTCCCCGCGCAGCCGGCCCCCTCGGCCGCGGGGGCGGGCGTGCCCACGTCCCCGGGCATCGAGATCACCGGTCTGCACAAGGAGTTCCGCTCCGGCCGCCGCACCGTGACCGCGCTGGAGGACGTGAGCCTGTCCACCCCGAAGGGCTCGTTCCTGTCGCTGCTCGGCCCGTCGGGCTGCGGCAAGTCGACGATCCTGCGGATCCTGGCCGGCCTGGAGACCCCGTCCGCCGGCACCGTCGCGGTCAACGGCACCCCGGTCGCACCGGGCCGGCGCGCCGACGGCATGGGCATCGCGTTCCAGGACCCCGCGCTGCTGCCGTGGCGCTCGGTGCAGAAGAACATCCGGCTGCCGCTGGAGATCCAGAAGCGCAAGGACGACGGCATCGTCGCCGAGCTGATCGACCTGGTCGGCCTGACCGGGTTCGAGAAGAGCCGGCCGGCGCACCTGTCCGGCGGCATGCGCCAGCGCGCGTCCATCGCCCGCGCCCTCGCGGTGCGCCCGGACTTCCTGCTGCTGGACGAGCCGTTCGGCGCGCTGGACGACATGACCCGGCAGCGGCTGAACTTCGAGCTGCAGCGGATCTGGACCGAGCGGTCCGCCACCACGCTGATGGTCACGCACGGCATCGCCGAGGCGGCGCTGCTGTCCGACCACGTGGCCGTGATGTCGGCGCGCCCGGGCCGGATCGTCGAGATCGTCGAGATCCCGTTCGAGCGTCCCCGCACGCCGGAGATGATGCGGACGCCGGAGTTCCACGAGGTCGTCGACCACCTCTCGGGGCTGCTGTTCTCCCGCGAGGGCGCCGGGAAGGCCGCGGAGTGACCGAGGCCCTCGCGCGGTTCCGCGGCGCCCTGGCGCGCCCGTGGGTCGGCGGCACCGTCGGCATCGTGCTGCTGATCGCCCTGTGGTGGGCGATGACCGCGAACCTGGAGAACAGCACCTCGTTCCCGTCGCCGGTCGACGTCGCGCGCTCGGCCGTCCGGGACGGCTGGTCGTACTACGGCGCCAACGTCACCCCGACGCTGACCCGCGCCGCGCAGGGCTACCTGTGGGGCAACCTGGCCGGGCTGGCGCTCGCGGCGGTCGTGCTGGTGGTCCCGCGGCTGGAGGACGTGATCACCCAGCTCGGCGTGATCAGCTCCTGCCTGCCGGTCGTCGCGATCGGCCCCATCGTCATGGTGATCTTCGGCGGCCGCGCCGCGGCGATCTTCCTCGGCGCCCTGCTGGTCTTCTTCACCACGCTGGTCGGCGCCATCCTCGGGATGCGCTCCGCCAGCCGCAGCTCGCTGGACCTCGTCGCCGCGTACGGCGGCGGCCGGTGGACCCGGATCCGCAAGGTCCAGCTCATGTCGGCGCTGCCGGCGATCGTCACCGCCCTGCAGGTGGCGGTCCCGGCAGCGCTGCTCGGCGCCGTCGTCGGGGAGTACCTCGGCGGGATCGACTCGGGGATCGGCGTGGCGCTGAACGCCGCGCAGCGGCAGATCCAGCCCGACCGCGTGTGGGGCATGAGCATCCTCGCCGGTCTGCTGTCCCTGGCCGGCTACGGCCTGGTCGGGCTCGTCGGCCGGGTCCTGACCCCCTGGGCGAAGGAGCGTCGCGCGTGACGGGCTCGACCGGGGCGTTCCTCGCCCGCCGGGTCGGCACCCTCGCGCTGGCCGTGGTCGCGGCGCTCGCCGTGTGGGTGGCCGTGCTGGAGGTGTTCGACGTCAGCCCGCTGATCGGCAAGCGCCCGTGGGACGTCGTCGAGTACGTGTTCCTGGCGGACGGCGCGGCCGAGCACCGGGCCACCATCGGCGCGGACCTGCTGGTCACCGTGCGGGACGCCGGCATCGGCTACCTGGTCGGCCTGGTCGCGGCGTTCCTGCTGGCCGTGGTGTTCGCGGTGTCGCCGGTGCTGGAGCGGATCGTGATGCCGACCGCGATGGTGCTGCGGTCCATCCCGCTGGTCGTGCTGACGCCGCTGATCACGCTGATCTTCGGCATCGGGCAGACCGGTGTGACGGCCATCGTGATCATCGTGGTGTTCCTGCCCGCGCTCGCGAACATCCTGTACGGGCTGCGCAGCGTGTCCGGGGAGCACCGGGACCTGGTGCTGGCCTACGGCGGCTCGTCGTGGACCGTGCTGCGCAAGGTGGCCCTGCCCGCGGCGGTGCCGTCGACCCTGGCGTCGGCGCGGATCGCCGTGCCCTCGGCGGTGACCGGCGCGATGATCGCCGAGTGGCTGTCCACCGGCGAGGGCCTGGGCGGCGCGATCTCCCGCGCGGCCGGCTCGTTCGGCTACGACGCGATGTGGGCGTCCGCGATCACGGTGGCGGCGGTGACGATGCTCGCCTACGCCGTCGTCAGCGTCGCGGACACCCTGGTGCAGGAGCGGATGGGCCGGCTCTCGTGACCGCGCCGCGCGTCACGCTGGTGGTCCGCGGCGGCACGGTGCTGGACGGCACCGGGGCGCCGGGGGTCGCGGCGGACGTGGCGGTGGCCGGCGACCGGGTGCTCGCCGTCGGCCCGGGCCTGGACGTCCCGGCGGGGGCGCGGGTCGTCGACGCGACCGGCCTGGTCGTCGCGCCGGGGTTCATCGACGCGCACACCCACTCGGACGTGGTGCCCTTCATGGCCGACGCGCAGCCCTTCAAGGTGCTGCAGGGGGTCACCACCGAGGTGGTGGGCAACTGCGGGAACTCCGCCGCGCCGCTGGTGGACGAGCGGGCGGTCGACCTGCACCGGCCGATCTCCAGCACGGCGGCCGCGGGCGTCGGGTCGTGGCCGCGGACCTTCGCCGGGTACCTGGACGCCGTCGAGCAGCACGGGCCGACCACGCACGTCGCCTCCCTGGTCGGGCACCACACCCTGCGGATCAGCGCCAACGGCATGGCCGAGCGCCTCGCCCCCGGGGCGCTCGACCGGATGGTCGCGCTCGCCGACGCGGCGTTCGCGGAGGGCGCCTTCGGCCTGTCCACGGGGCTGATCTACGCGCCGGGCGTCTACGCCGACGCCGACGAGGTCGCCGCGCTCGCGGCCGTCGCCGCCCGGTGGGGCCGGCCCTACGCCACGCACATGCGCGACGAGGGCGACGGGCTCGCGGACTCCCTCGCCGAGACGCTGGCCGTCGCCCGCCGCACCGGCGTGCGGGTGCAGGTCTCGCACTGCAAGGCCGCGGGCCGGCGCAACCACGGCCGGGCCGGGGAGCTGCTGGCCGCGCTGCACGCCGCGCGCGCCGAGGGGCTGGACGTGCACGGCGACCAGTACCCCTACACGACGGGCGAGAGCTTCCTCACCGCGCTGCTGCCCGCGCAGGCGCAGGTCGGCGGGCGCGCGGAGCTGGTGCGCCGGCTGACCGACCCCGCGACCCGGGCGGCGCTCGCGGCGCGCGCGCTGGCCGGCGGGCCGGGCGCCGGGTCGTGGACGCAGACCACGCCCGAGGGCGTGCTGCTCAGCATGCACACCGACACCGCGCTGCTCGGCAGGAGCGTCGCGGAGGTCGCCGCGGCGCGCGGCCTGGACCCGTGGGACGCGCTCTGCGACCTGGTGCTCGCCGACCCCGGGGCGATGATGGTCTACGAGCTGATGGCCGAGGCCGACGTCCGCACGATCCTCGCGGACCCGCTGATCGCGATCGGCTCGGACAACTCCGTGCCGGTGGGCAACGCGCACCAGCGCGGCTGGGGCTGCTTCCCGACCGTCCTCGGCCGGTACGTGCGCGACCTCGGCGTCCTCGACCTCCCGGAGGCGGTCCGCAAGATGACCTCGCTCACCGCCGACGCCCTCGGCATCCCCGGGCGCGGGCGGCTCGTCCCCGGCGCGGTGGCCGACCTGGTCGTGCTCGACCCCGCGA
>JAPSIJ010000462.1 GCA_031178805.1 Cellulomonas sp.
GGTCCCCGGGACGGCGGCGTCCACCGCCGCGAGCACGTACGCCCAGAGCACCGCGGGGTCGTCGTCCGCGGCGTCGAGCGCCAGCCAGGCGACCGCCGCGCCCTCCGCCGTGCGGGCGGCGAGCCACTCGGTGAGCAGCGTCGTCTTCCCGTAGCCCGCCGGGGCGCACACCAGGGTCAGCCGGGCCGTCGTGGCCCGCTCCAGCCGGTCGAGCAGCCGCGCCCGGTCGACCCGGCCGGGCCGGCGGTCCGGCACCCGGGTCTTGCTCCTGAGCAGCGGCGTCGCCATGTCCGTCTCCCGTGCGGGCGGTGCGCGCCGACCCGGCGGGCGGCGCGACGGTATGTCTACCACCCGCGGGCCGCGCGGCCCGCGACGTCACACGGCCGTCGTCGGGATCTCCTCGTCGCCCCGCCCGCGCGCCTGGGCCCGCCGCTCCCGGCTGCGGTCCAGCCAGCGCATCGCCGGCGTCGACGTCACCCCGTGGATCAGCACCGACGCCACCACGGCCAGGGCGGCCACCGCCCACAGGCGCTCCTCGTCGGGGAAGTCGCCGTGCTCCAGGGCGTACGCCACGTAGAAGAACGTCCCGACGCCGCGGACGCCGAAGAACGCGACGACCTGCCGCTCCCGCGGACCCGTGCGGCCGCGCAGCAGGCCGAGCCAGCCCGTCAGCGGCCGGACCACGAGCAGCACGGCGAGCACGACGACGACCTCCCGCCAGCGCACGTCCGCGAGCACGCCGCGCACCACCGCGCCGCCGAGCAGCACGATCACCGCGACGGTCAGCAGCCGCTCCACCTGCTCCACGAAGCTGTGCAGCACCCGGTGGTAGCTGTGGTGCCGCTCCGCGGTCCGCAGGGTCACCCCGCAGACGAACACCGCGACGAACCCGTAGCCCTCGGCGAGCTCGGTCGCCCCGTACGCGAGGAACGTCGCCGCGATCGCGACGAAGCCCTGCGCGTGCTCCGTGAGCCGGACCCGCTCGGCGAAGCCCGAGAAGAACAGCCGGCCGAGCAGCCACCCGACCAGCAGCCCGCCCAGCACGCCGGCGCTGAGCCGCCACAGCACGTCGAGCAGCAGCCACTCCCCGAGCCACCCGCGCGGTGCCAGCCCCACGAGGCTCACGGCGATGGCCGCGTACGTGAACGGGAACGCCAGCCCGTCGTTCAGCCCGGCCTCCGAGGTGAGCGCGAACCGCGCCTCGTCGTCCACGGCGCCGGGGTCGTCCACCGGCTCGCTGACCTGGACCTCGGTCGCCAGCACCGGGTCCGTCGGCGCGAGCACGGCACCGAGCAGCATCGCGCTCGCCGCGCCCAGGCCGAGCACCCCCCAGCCCAGCGCGCCCACCGCCAGCACGGACAGCGGCATGGTGATCCCGAGCAGCCGCCACGTCGTGCCCCACCCGTGCAGCCCCGGCGGGCGGTTGATCGCCAGCCCGGCGCCCATCAGCGACACCACCACGCAGACCTCGGTCAGGTGCAGGGCGATGGCGCCGTGCTCGACCGGGTCGGGGTCCGGCAGGTCGGGGAACAGCCAGAAGGCCAGCGCGCCCGCGGCCAGGAACACCGTGGGCATCGAGACCGGGAACCGCCGCAGGGCTCGCGGGAGGACGGCGGCCGCGAGGGTGGCGACGCCGATCGCGAAGAAGACGGCTGCGGTGCCGTCGAGGGCGATCACCGGGCAACGGTAGGTCCCGGACGCCGCCACGGCGCGGCGAGATCGTCGGCCGGGTCTTGACGCCGCACTTGCTTATTGCAAGTGTGGGCGCTGTCCGCACCACGGGGGTTCGAAGGAGAGCACGATGACCGCGATGTTCGTCAACCTGCCCGTCACCGACCTGGACCGCGCCAAGGCGTTCTACGAGGCCCTCGGCTTCACGATCAACCCGATGTTCACCGACCACAACGCCGCGTGCGTCGTCGTCGAGGACGGCCACAGCCACTTCATGCTGCTCACCCGCGAGTTCTTCCAGACGTTCAGCGACCGGCCGATCGGCGACCCGGCCGAGGCCGTGTCCGTCGCCACGGCGATCTTCCTGGACAGCCGGGACGACGTCGACGCCCGGGTCGCCGCCGGCACCGCGGCCGGCGGCCAGGAGGAGCGCCCCGCCTCCGACTATGGGTTCATGTACCAGCGGCAGCTGACCGACCCCGACGGCAACCTGATCGAGTTCGGCTGGATGGACCCCGCTGCCGCGGCGAACGGCCCCGACGCCGTCGCGGAGCAGCAGGCCTGACCCCGTGGCCGCGCGCGACTACGGGCAGTACTGCGGGGTCACGCGCGCCCTCGAGCTGATCGGCGAGCGCTGGGCCCTGCTCCTGGTCCGCGACCTCCTCGTCGGGCCGCGCCGCTACGGCGAGCTCGCCGCGGGGCTCCCCCGCATCCCGAGCAACGTCCTGGCGGCGCGGCTCAAGGAGCTGCAGGAGGCCGGGATCATCCGCCGGGCGCCGCGCTCCCGGGTGATCGTCTACGAGCTCACGCCCTACGGCCGCGAGCTCGAGCCCGTCGTGCACGCGCTCGGCGCGTGGGG
>JAPSIJ010000463.1 GCA_031178805.1 Cellulomonas sp.
CCGCCGACGCCGACCACCTCCGGGTCGGCGTACGGCAGCACGATCTCGTCCAGCCAGTCCGGCTCGGCGAACGCGTCGTCGTCCACGAACGCCAGCACGTCGCCGGAGGTGGCGAGGTAGCCGATCTGGCGGGACTCGGCCGTGGTGCCGCGGCCGAGGTCGTTGCGCAGGTAGACCACGCCGGGGTGCCGGGCGACGACCTCGCGGGTGCGGTCGTCGGGGGAGCCGTCCACCACGACCACCTCGACCGGCGCGGTGTGCAGCGCGGCGAGGTGGGTCAGGCAGGTCTCGACGTGGTCCGGGCGGCCGTAGGTCGCCACGACGACGCTCACGCTCAGGGTCATGGGGGGTGCTCCTCGCAGAGGGGGACGGGCCGTCAGCCGGCCGCGGGGCGGCCGGGGCGCCGGCCGAGCAGGAGGGTGCGGGCGCCGACCGCGGGGGACCGCCGCAGGGCGGTGGCGCCGGCGCGGGTCGCGGCGCGCCAGTCGTGCGCGCGGGCGCTGAACCGGGCGGTGCCGGCGAACGAGGCGGCCGACCGGGCGCGGAACACCCGGAGGTTCTCCTCGAGGGCGGCGACGGCCGCGGTGTCCCCGGCGCCGCGCGCGCCCGCCAGGGTGAGCTCGATGATCCGCTCGCCCGGGTCGTCCTGGGGACGCAGCCGGGCGGTGACGCCGCCGGGGTGCCGGCGGTAGCCCACCAGCGCCTCGGGCACGGCGACGAACCGGCCGAGCCGCACGGCGCGCAGGGTCAGCTCGTTGTCCTGGCCGATCCGGAACGAGGGGTGGAACCCGCCGATGGACTGCAGCTCGCGCCGCCGGAACAGCACGGTGACGATCCGGGGGATGTCGACCCGGCCGCTGAGCAGGTCCAGGCGGGTGCCGCGGGTCAGCGGCCAGCCCTCCGCGAGCCGGGTGCCGTCGGCGTCGATCACCCAGCCGTCGCAGGAGCACGCGGTGGCCGTCGGGTCCGCGTCCAGCACCGCGACCTGGCGGGCCAGGCGCTCGGGGTGCCAGACGTCGTCGTCGTCCAGGTAGGCGACGAGGTCGCCGCGGGCGGCGCCGGTGCCGGTGTTCCGCGCGACCGACGTGCCGCGCGGCGGGGTGTGCAGGATCCGGAACCGGGTGCCGCCGAGCGCGTCGCGGACCGTGGCGTCCAGCGGGCCGCGGTCGGCCACGCCGTCGCCCACCACGACGACCTCCCAGTCGGCGAACGTCTGCGCGCGGACCGACGCGAGCCCCTCGGCCAGGTACGGCGAGAGGCGGTTCGTCGGCACCACCACGCTGACCCGCGGGGGTGCGGGGTCGCCGGTCACGGCTCCCCGCCGGGCGGCTCCGGCAGCCGGACGACCCGGTACCGGTCGGTGCGCCGCACCAGCGACCCCGCCGCCGCGAGCCGCGGGTGCCGCGACCGCCACGCCCACCGGCGGTAGACGGCGGGCTCCGCGTACTGGTCGGCGTGCCCGGACCAGGCGAACTTCTCCCGCATCGTGGCGTCCGACCGGACCCAGGAGTAGTGCAGCACCGCGTCCCGCGGGTCGATCACCTCGTGCACGACGGCGTCCCGCCCGTGGTTCGGGTCCGTGTTCCAGGGCCGGACGTCGACCCGGTGCAGCGGGGCGTCGGCCTGGCGGCAGTGCGTCAGGCGGGTGCCCGCGGCGACGGCGAGCGGCCCGGGGTAGTGGCTCACGGTCCGGCCCAGCCAGCTGCTGCTCTCCAGGTAACGACCCTCGCCGACCCGCGAGTACAGCCAGCGCGAGGGGTAGTGCAGCGCGCCCGCGCCGGCGGCGTCCGCGTGCTCGATCGCCGCCAGGAACGGGGCCAGGCGGGGGATCACCTCGTCGGTGTCGAGCTGCAGCACCCAGTCCGCGCCGTCCGACGCCTGGTCGAGCGCCTTCTGCCGCTGGATCGTCTCGCTGTCCAGGGGCGGCTCGCCCGGGCGGGCGAACGCCCCGGGGGCCAGCACGCACTTGCCGTCGACGTCGAGCGCCCGGATCGCGGCCAGGCACTCGTCCACCGGGAGCGGGCGGCCCGACCACGAGGTGCGGTCCTGGTCGAACGACACGACGACCCGGTCCACCACGGAGTAGTACGCGCGCAGGCTCGCGGTCACGAACGCGGGGTCCGCGGCGAGCACGTAGGCGGTCAGGCGCATCACGCGGCCGTCCCGGCGCGGCGGGCGCCGTCGGGGAGCACGGTCACTGGGGTGGTGGGCACGCGGCGACCCTAGGTCGGCGGGCGTCCGCGGCGGTACCTGCAACCGGGTGAAATCGGACAAATCCACCCAGGCGGGGCGAGGTCGGCGGGGTGTCGGTGCGCCGTCCGCGGATCGGGGTGCCGGTGCTCGGTGCAGGACGGCGCGGGCTGTGCTGTGCTGGGGTCATCTGCTCCGCGACACCCTGGTGGAGACCCCGTGACCCTGCCTGGCAGCCGGCACCCGGACGGCGCCGTCGACGTGTCCGTGGTGATCGCCGCGCGCGACGCCGCCCGGACGCTGCCGCACCAGCTGCGCGCCCTGGCCGACCAGCGG
>JAPSIJ010000464.1 GCA_031178805.1 Cellulomonas sp.
GTGAACCCGACCTCCCTGTTCACGCCGGACCCCCTGGACCGGCACCGGTTCCCGCAGGACCCGTGGCGGCTGCGCGAGACGCGGCACGACGCCGCCGACCTCGGCCGCACCGAGACGCTGTTCGCCCTCGGCAACGGCTACCTCGGCATGCGCGGCAACGTCGAGGAGGGCCGGGACAGCCACAGCCACGGCACGTTCATCAACGGGTTCCACGAGACGTGGCCGATCCGGCACGCCGAGGAGGCGTACGGCTTCGCCCGCGTCGGCCAGACGATCGTCAACGTCCCGGACGCGAAGATCATGCGGCTGTACGTGGACGACGAGCCGCTGCTGCTCACGGTCGCCGACCTGCACGAGTACGAGCGCGGCCTCGACTTCCGCGACGGCGTGCTCTACCGCGACCTGGTCTGGCAGACGCCGTCGGGCAAGCGGGTGCAGGTCCGCTCGCGGCGGATGGTCTCGTTCGCGGAGCGCCACCTCGCCGTCATGACGTACGAGCTGACCATGCTCGACGCCGACGCCCCCGTGGTGATCAGCAGCCAGATCCTCAACCGGCAGGACGGCCAGGACGAGTACCACGTCCGCGCCGCGGCGATGGGCGAGGGCTTCGACCCCCGCAAGTCCGAGACGCTGACCCAGCGCGTCCTCGAGCCGAGCAGCCACTGGGGCGGCGACGGCCGCGCCGTGCTGTCCTACCGGGCGGCCGCGTCGGGCATGACGCTGTCGGTCGCGGCGGACCACACCATCGAGACGGACAACGAGTACGAGGAGCGCACGCTCGTCGAGGAGGACCTCGCCAAGCACGTCTACCGGATCGACGCCCGCCAGGGGCAGCCGGTGCGGATCACCAAGGTCGTCACCTACCACTCCTCCCGGGGCGTGCCCGCGCGGGAGCTGGCCGACCGCTGCCGGCGCACGCTGGACCGCGTCCGGCACACCGGCGTCGAGCAGCAGCTCGCCGACCAGCGGGCGTGGCTGGACGACTTCTGGGCGCGCAGCGACGTCGAGGTGCACGGCGAGCCGGAGCTGCAGCAGGCGATCCGGTGGAACCTGTTCCAGATCGCGCAGGCCACCGCCCGCGCCGAGGGCAACGGCATCGCGGCGAAGGGCCTGACCGGCTCGGGCTACAGCGGGCACTACTTCTGGGACACCGAGATCTACGTCCTGCCGTTCCTCACCTACACCTCGCCGCGGGTGGCCCGGAACGCGCTGCGGTTCCGCTACACGATGCTGGAGGCCGCCCGCCGCCGGGCCGCCGAGCTGAACCAGAACGGCGCCCTGTTCCCGTGGCGGACGATCAACGGCGAGGAGGCGTCCGCCTACTACGCGGCCGGCACCGCGCAGTACCACATCGACGCGGACATCGCGCACGCCGTGCGGCAGTACGTCGCCGCCACCGGCGACGACGGGTTCCTCGCCCGCGAGGCCATCGACATCCTGGTGGAGACCGCCCGGATGTGGGCCGACCTCGGCTTCTGGCGCGGCACGAACGGCGACGCCTCGTTCCACATCCACGGCGTGACCGGGCCGGACGAGTACACCACCGTGGTGAACGACAACCTGTTCACCAACGTGATGGCCCGCGCGAACCTGCGCGGCGCCGTCGAGGCGGTCGACCGGCTGGCGCACGAGCGCCCGGCGGAGCACGCCGCGATGGTCGCCCGGCTGGGGCTCGGCCAGGCCGAGCTCGACGAGTGGGCGCGCGCCGCCGAGCGGATGCACATCCCGTTCGACGAGCGCCTGGGCATCCACCCGCAGGACGCGCAGTTCCTGGAGAAGGAGCTGTGGGACCTCGCCAACACCGACCCGGCCAAGCGGCCGCTGCTGCTCTACTACCACCCGCTGGTGATCTACCGGTTCCAGGTGCTCAAGCAGGCCGACGTCGTGCTGGCCCTGTTCCTGCAGGGCGACCAGTTCACGGCGGAGGAGAAGCTCGCCGACTTCGACTACTACGACCCGCTGACCACCGGGGACTCCACCCTGTCGGCCGTCGTGCAGTCGATCATCGCCTCCGAGGTCGGGTACCAGGAGCTCGCGCTGCGGTACTTCACCTCGGCGCTGTACGTGGACCTGGCGGACCTGCACCACAACACCGCGGACGGCGTGCACGTGGCGTCGACGGGCGGCGTGTGGAGCGCGCTGGTGTGCGGCTTCGGCGGCATGCGCGACCACGAGGGCGTCGTGTCCCTCGACCCGCGGCTGCCCGAGGTGTGGGACGGGCTGACCTTCCGGCTGACCGTGCGCGGCACCCGGGTGCGCGTCGACGTCCGGCACACCGAGCTGCGGCTCACCGTGGAGGACGGCGACGCCGCGGACCTCGTCGTGCGCGGCGAGCCGGTGAAGGTCACCGCCGGCGACCCGGTCGTCGTCGCCCTCGCCCCGGCCCCGCGGCTGATCGGCACGCCGACCGTCCGGGACATCGAGGGCACGCGGCGCGCGGACGGCACGCTGATGACCGCCACCGTGCCGGACCACCCGACGGTGCTGACCCCGCCCCCGCCGCAGCACGACTGACGCGCACGA
>JAPSIJ010000465.1 GCA_031178805.1 Cellulomonas sp.
CCGCGCCCACGCGCGCACGGCCTCCATGTCGCGGTAGTCCCCCGGTTCGGCCCGTGTCAGCGCGACGAGCGCGCGCTCGGCCAGGTCCAGCCCGCGCCGCTCCAGCCGCCCCGGGAACACGGCCACGCCGCGCGCGTCCACCACGCGCGCCACCTCCGTGACGTCGTCCGGGACCGTCATCGGCACGGGCGGGTCACCCACGGGACCGGACCAGAACAGCCAGACCGGCCGCGCCCGCAGCTGCCCGCCCTGCCGGTCGACCAGTGCCCGCAGGCCCAGCGCCAGGCGGCCGACGTACACCGCCGACCCGAGCACGACAGCGTCGTACCCGTCGACGCGCTCGACGTCCTCCGGCTCCACCTCGGCCACCTCGTGGCCCCCGTCGCGCAGCTCCTCCGCCACGACGGCGCCCATCTCCCGCGTCGCACCGTGCCGCGACGCCACGCTCACCAGCACCCGCACGTACGCCACCTCCCCTGGCCCCACCGGCACGGGCGCCCCGTCGCGCCCGGACCGGCTCCCCTCCAGGGTCCGCCGCCCGGGACCCCGGTGCCCGGGACCGAGGTCCCCGTCGCCGGCCGCCGCGGCGGCGCCGGGCGAGTCGGCCGTCACACCGCGCACCGGCTCCCCCTGTCCGGGTGCGGGTTAGTCTGGCCACGTGACGATCGCCCCCGAGGGACGCCGGATGCTCCGGGTGGAGGCACGCAACGCCGCCACCCCGATCGAGAAGAAGCCCGAGTGGATCCGCACGCGCGCGACGACGGGCCCCGAGTACAGCGAGCTCAAGGGGCTCGTGCGCAAGGAGGGTCTGCACACGGTCTGCGAGGAGGCGGGCTGCCCCAACATCTTCGAGTGCTGGGAGGACCGCGAGGCCACGTTCCTCATCGGCGGCGACCAGTGCACGCGCCGGTGCGACTTCTGCCAGATCGACACCGGCAAGCCGGCGGACTTCGACGCCGACGAGCCGCGCCGCGTCGCCGAGTCGGTGCGGGCGATGGGCCTGAAGTACTCGACCGTGACGGGTGTCGCCCGTGACGACCTCGCCGACGGCGGCGCCTGGCTGTACGCGGAGACCGTCCGCCAGATCCACGCGCTGAACCCCGGCACGGGCGTCGAGCTGCTCATCCCCGACTTCAACGCGATCCCCGAGCTGCTGGACGTCGTCAACGAGTCCCGCCCGGAGGTGCTGGCGCACAACCTCGAGACCGTGCCGCGGATCTTCAAGCAGATCCGCCCCGGCTTCCGGTACGAGCGCTCGCTGTCGGTGCTGACGCGGGCACGCGAGGCCGGCCTGGTCACCAAGTCGAACCTGATCCTCGGCATGGGCGAGACGACGCAGGAGGCGGCCGACGCGCTGCGCGACCTGCACGAGGCCGGGTGCGACCTGGTCACCATCACGCAGTACCTGCGCCCGTCGGTGCGCCACCACCCGGTCGACCGCTGGGTCCGGCCCGAGGAGTTCGTCGAGCTGTCGCAGGAGGCGGAGCGGCTCGGCTTCCTCGGCGTCATGTCGGGCCCGCTGGTCCGCTCGTCGTACCGGGCCGGGCGCCTGTGGGGCCAGGCCATGCGCCGCCGCGGGCTGCCGATCCCGGACGCGCTCGCGCACCTCGGCGAGCCGACGACGTCGCGCCAGGAGGCCTCCGCGCTGCTCGCGCGCACGCCGACGACCCGCTGATCACGGGGCCCCGCCGGTCCCCGCAGGCGGTCGGTTCGGCACCCGTCCGCCGGTAGACTGCCGACCCATGGCACGCGAGCGCTCCACGACCCCGCAGGGCTCCTCCGCCGGCGCGGGGACGGGCAAGGTCAAGAAGACCCGCTGGTACCACCAGGTGTGGCAGGCGTACCAGATGACCCGCCGGCAGGACCCGGCGGTCACCTGGATCCTGCTCGCGGTGTTCGTCGGCATCATCGCCCTCGGCCTCGTCATCGGCCTGCTCACGAGCAGCGTCGTGTACGTGCTCCTGCTGAGCATCCCGTTCGCGATCCTCGGCGCGATGTTCGTGCTCGCCCGCCGCGCGGAGACCGCCGCCTACACGCAGATCGAGGGACGCCCGGGCGCCTCGCTCGCCGCGCTCGGCACGCTGCGCCGCGGCTGGACGTTCGGCGACGAGCCGGTCGCGGTCGACCCCCGCACGCAGGACATGGTGTTCCGCGGCGTCGGCCGGCCGGGCGTCGTGCTCGTCGGCGAGGGCCCCGCGCACCGCATCGGCAAGCTGCTCGAGTCCGAGCGCAAGCGCACCGCCCGCGTGGTGTCGGGCGCCCCGGTGCACCTCATCCAGTGCGGCAACGGCGAGGGCCAGGTGCCGCTGCGCAAGCTCCCCCGCACGGTGACGAAGCTCAAGCCGCAGCTGACCAAGCAGGAGGTCGCGGAGGTCCTGCGTCGCCTGACCGCGCTCGGCGCGGTCCGCCTGCCCGTGCCGAAGGGCATCGACCCGACGCGCGCCCGCCCCGACCGCAAGGGCATGCGCGGCCGCTGACGCCGCGCCGGGCCTGACGCCTCGCCGGCGTGGACGCCGAG